>JASDVE010000299.1:0-3003 GCA_041891195.1 Myxococcota bacterium
GCACTGATGCAAGCGAAGCTCGGGGCCCACAACGATCACACTACGCCCCGAGTAATCGACGCGCTTACCGAGCAAGTTCTGGCGGAAGCGGCCGGTCTTGCCCTTGAGCATGTCAGAAAGGCTCTTGAGCGGTCGCTTGCTCGGCCCCGTGATCACACGCCCACGTCGACCGTTGTCGAAGAGTGCGTCTACAGCTTCCTGCAGCATGCGCTTTTCGTTACGGATAATGACGTCGGGAGCGTTGAGTTCCTGCAAGCGCTTCAGGCGGTTGTTGCGGTTGATGACCCGGCGGTACAAGTCGTTCAGGTCACTCGTCGCGAAGCGACCCCCGTCCAACGGAACCAGCGGGCGCAGATCAGGCGGAATCACCGGGACGATCTCAAGCACCATGTACTCGGGCTTGTTGATCGACTCGCGGAAGGCTTCAAGCACCTTCAGGCGTTTCGCCAACTTCTTGCGCTTGGCTTCACTCGTCGCTTCGCGCAATTCAACGCGAAGTTCCTGGCAGAGCTTCTGGATGTCGAGCCGGCCGAGCAGCGTTCGCACAGCTTCGGCGCCGATGCCGTATTCGAACGCGTTACGGCCATACTGCTCTTTGCACTCGGCGAGGCGCTCGTCGGTAAGAAGCTCCCCCTGAAGCAGTTCGGTGTCTCCGGGATCAAGGACAACGTGGGCTTCAAAGTAAAGAACCTTTTCGATGTCGCGCAGCGTAATCTCGAGGATGTTGCCGATGCGCGAAGGCAACGACTTCAAGAACCAAATGTGCGCAACCGGCGATGCCAGGGTGATGTGCCCCATGCGCTCGCGGCGAACCTTCGACTGAATCACTTCGACGCCGCACTTTTCGCAGACAACGCCACGATGCTTCATGCGCTTGTACTTGCCGCAGTTGCATTCATAGTCCTTGACCGGACCAAAGATTTTTGCGCAGAACAAGCCATCGCGTTCGGGCTTGAATGTTCTGTAGTTGATGGTCTCAGGCTTCTTCACTTCGCCGAAGGACCATTCCTGGATCTTCTCCGGGGCTGCAAGCGAAATACGCAGCGCGTTGAATGCGAGAGGATCTTTGGGCTTTTCGAAAAGATTATAGAGATCGCGCAATGTCGTTCTCCCTTCTACAGGTGACGTACGGCTTCACTTAAGTTCGTCGGCTCCGGGCTTACGCCCGGAGCCTGTATTTACGGCGCGCTTCGCTGCAGTGAATTGCAGCGCGATACGCGCTTCCTAGTTTTGCTCTTCGATGAGTTCGATGTTCAAGGTCAGAGCCTGCAGCTCCTTCACCAAAACATTGAAGCTCTCAGGCAAGCCCGGCTCGAGCACGTTTTCGCCCTTGACGATGGATTCGTAGATCCGCGTACGTCCGAGGACATCGTCGGACTTCACCGTCAAGAATTCCTGCAGCGTGCACGCCGCGCCGTAAGCCTCCATGGCCCAAACTTCCATCTCGCCGAGGCGCTGTCCACCGAACTGCGCTTTGCCGCCGAGAGGCTGCTGAGTCACAAGGCTGTATGGCCCGATGCTCCGAGCATGGATCTTGTCATCCGCCAAGTGATGGAGCTTGAGCATATAGATGATCCCGACGGTCACGTCTTCGTCGAAGGGTTCACCTGTACGACCATCGAACAGCACCGTCTGGCCGCTGCGCGGCAAGCCTGCACGTTCGAGTTCATCCTTCACCTGCTCTTCGTTCGCGCCATCGAACACTGCGGTGGCCGTATGAATGCCGGTGCCCACGTTCTTCGCCAACGACTGCAGCGTTTCGTGAGAAGCGTCATCGAGCAACACTCCCAACTTGTCATCGCCGTAGATTCGTTTGAGCTCCGTGCGGAGGTTTTCCGGGTCCATTTTGTCTTCTACCATCTTGCGGACGGCATGACCAAGGCCCTGCGCTGCCCAACCGAGATGGGTCTCGAAGACCTGACCAATGTTCATGCGAGAAGGCACGCCGAGCGGGTTCAACACGATGTCGACCGGCGTACCGTCGGAGAGATACGGCATGTCCTGCTCGGGGAGAATCCGCGAGATGACACCCTTATTTCCGTGACGGCCGGCCATCTTGTCACCGACGCTGAGCTTGCGCTTAATGGCGATGTAGATCTTCACCATCTTAAACACGCCCGGAGGCAGTTCGTCGCCCTTTTTGATTCGCGCGATCTTCTCATCGAACACGGCACGGATAACCGAGGCCTGACCTTCGACGTTCTCGAAGACCCGTTCGATCTGTTCCTGTGCTCGCGAGTCGTCCACCTGGATTTCTCGCCAGCGACGTTCTGGGATCTCGTTCAGGATCTGATCTGTGACTTCGTCGCCACCGCCAAGCCAATCCACGCCTCGACGTTCGTCTGAGACACGGGTCGCACTTCGCTTGCCAACCATGAGCTCACGAATCTTCGAGAAGGCACTGGTGCGGATGATGCGGATCTCGTCTTCCTGATCCTTACGCAGCGCGTCGATGTCCTGCTCTTCGAGCACACGAGCGCGTTCGTCCTTTTCAACGCCACGTCGCTGGAACACCTGAGCGCCGATCACCGTACCCGTGACGCCCGGCGGCACGCGCAGCGAGGTATCTCGAACGTCGCCAGCCTTTTCACCGAAGATCGCGCGCAACAGGCGCTCTTCCGGGGACAGCTGGGTTTCGCCCTTCGGCGTGATCTTGCCGACCATGATGTCGTCTTGCTTGACTTCGGCACCAATGCGAACGATGCCCGCTTCGTCGAGGTCGCCAAGTGCTTCCTCACCGACGTTCGGAATATCTCGCGTGATGTCTTCTTTGCCGAGCTTCGTATCACGGGCGATGCACTCGAACTCTTCGATGTGAATCGAGGTGAAGTAATCATCCTTCACGACGCGTTCCGAAATCAGGATCGAGTCCTCGAAGTTATAACCACCCCACGGCATGAAGGCGACGCGCACGTTCACGCCGAGCGCCATCTCACCACGGTCCGTTGCCGGGCCGTCTGCGATCACCTGACCAGCCTGCACACGATCACCGGCGCGTACGAT
>JASDVE010000300.1:0-2986 GCA_041891195.1 Myxococcota bacterium
AATGGACCCTTGAAGCCATTGAGTGGGGCGATGGTTCGAACGCCTACCACACGGTGATCGGTGGCCAGCGTTACAACCCGCTGTTTTCTGGAACCGAAATCGATGACGCTGGCAACATCCACTACGGAACGCCGTGGGGTCGGGTTCGCTTGGTCATCGACGCGCCGTAACGCAGACGCTCTTATTGTTACCCCGGGTCAGGTGGGCCCCCGGGCTCCCGAACCCCTTCGCGTCGCGGCAGCATCAGCGTATGCTTGCGTTAGGACCTTCGATTGGCGCAAACTGACGGCGACTTTTTTTAGGTTCCAGTTCAATCGACGCGAAAGACTCGAGCAGTCGTCATCACTTGCTACGACCTCGAGTTCAATCACAGGGAGATGAAAGACATGATCACTTACTTCTATTGGGCGGGAGTCATCGGCGTGGCGGCGCTCGCGCTGGGCATCGTCGGTGCAAAAATGGGAAGTTGGCGTCCGGCGTCTATCCTTGCGGCAACTGTGCTGCTCGTGGGGTGGGCATCCTATTCATTTCACTTTCAACAGATCTTTGTGAAGCGCTGGGGCGGCGTGATGAGCATCTCCGTTCCGAATGGTCATGTGCATCTCGCGGCAACGTGGAAGGACGACAACCTTTGGGTCGAGAATTACGACCCGGCGACGAACACGTGCCACTTCAACGAATATTCAAAGGGAAACTTGTTGCAGGGCAAGGTCACAATCAAGAACTGCAACCCGATGCTCCGTGGAGCTGGGAACGAACAGGTTCGTATTCCTTGAGGGTGCCGGGCAAAGGGCTCGCCCCGAGCGAACATCGGGAATGCGAGCTTCTTCGTCTCGAACGGGCCCATATAGTGCACCAGAGACTCAACTCACTTCACACCATCTCGGAGCCCCCACTATGACTGCGAATCTCCAAGACGACCCCCGCATTGACCCTCGAATCAAAGCAACCCTCGGCCTGATGCCGGCCGAAAGCTCCCAAGATGTTGCAAACCGCGAAGAACTACTCGAGCGCGCGAACAGCGAAAAAGGACACGCAGGCATGGAGGCCATGAGGGGGTTCATGGACATGTGCGACAACGAAGACATCGCACCCTCTGCGGGCTTGACGATCGAAACCCACGAGTTCACCTCCCAACCCGATGGCAACACGATCAAAGTCCAGTTCATACGACCTGAATCAAACGAGCCGCTCCCATGCGTCTACTACATCCACGGTGGAGGCATGCAAGCCTTCTCGTGTTTTGACGGGATGTATCGTTCGTGGGGGCGCATCATCGCAAACCAAGGCGTGGCGGTCGCGATGGTCGACTTCCGGAACTGTCTGACAGCTTCGTCGGCCCCCGAAGTCGCTCCCTTTCCCGCAGGACTCAACGACTGCGTTTCTGGCGTCACCTGGTTGCGCGAGAACGCTGCCCGGCTTGGCGTGGATGCCAATAAAATTATCGTGGCGGGCGAAAGTGGCGGTGGCAACCTCACTCTCGCAACCGGCCTGAAACTCAAGCAAGACGGCAAGCTCGACAGCATTCGCGGACTCTTCGCAATGTGTCCCTACATCGCCGGCGCGTGGCCCCAGGAACGGTTTCCGTCGTCGACGGAAAACAACGGCTACCTGCTCGACCTGCACAACAACAACGGCGCGATGGGATACGGGATCGAACAACTCGAAAAGCAAAACCCGCTCGCCTGGCCGAGCTTTGCGACCGAAGACGATGTCCAAGGGTTTCCGCCCACAATCATCAGCGTGAACGAATGCGATCCGCTTCGAGACGAAGGCATCGAGTTCTATCGCATGCTGCTCCGCGCCGGAGTTCCGGCTCGTTGTCGGCAAGTCATGGGGACGATCCACGGCACCGAGATCTTCGCGGTGACTTGCCCCGAGATCAGTCGCGATACCGCGTCCGCGATTGCGGACTTTTGCGAAAGTTTCAGCTGAGCCGGCAACAATCACCTGAACCGAAGCAAAGCTGCGAGCCAATCACACCACCGGCTTGCTCCCACCATGCCGGTTCGCGACCATCGCGGTGCGAAGTCAGCACCACTACGTCGCAAATTTCGCACGTGGTGTCCCCAAAGGTCAGGAGAAACTCAATTGAGCCGGACAGTGATCACAGGGACAGGGTTATTTACCCCGCGCGATTCCGTCACGAACGAAGAACTCGTCGCGTCACTCACAAAGGCGAACGAACGCTGGAACGCAGAGAACCACGACGCGATTGAGCGCGGCGATGTGCTTGAGCGTGACATGCCCTCGGAGCGCTTTATCGAAAAAGCGTCCGGGGTCGGACATCGCTACGTGATGGACAAGGCCGGCGTCCTCGATCCAGACCGACTGCATCCGCGTCTGCCGGTTCGCAGCGAAGAGGAACTCTCGATCCAGGCAGAAATTTGCGTGGCAGCCGCCGAAGAGGCGCTAGCCCAGGCGGGTCGAACTGGAGCGGATGTCGACGCCATCATTGTCGGCTGCTCGAACATTCAACGTGCCTACCCCGCGATTGCCATTGAAGTTCAAAATGCACTCGGCGCCGGAGGTTACGCGTACGACATGAACGTGGCTTGTTCGACGGCCACGTTTGCAATGCAGAACGCAGTCGATGCGATTCGCTCGGGCAGCGCAAAATGCGTGCTCGTCATCAACCCCGAAATTACTTCCGGACACAACAACTTCGAATTGCGCGAGTATCACTTTATCTTCGGCGACGCATGCACCGCGACGTTGCTTGAAGCAGAAGGCAACGCGACCGGCAGTGATACGTGGGAAGTCCTTGGGACGCGCTTGGTCACCAAGTTCTCCAACAACATTCGCAACGACGCAGGCTTTCTCAACCGCAGCGAAGACGGCGAACGAGAGCCACACGAACTCGTGTTTCGACAAAACGGGCGTCGTGTCTTCAAAGAAGTCTGCCCCATGGTTGCCGAGCACATTCGCAATCACTTGGGCGAGCTCGACATCCCAATCGAAAGTGTGAAGCGGATGTGGCTCCACC
>JASDVE010000301.1:0-2956 GCA_041891195.1 Myxococcota bacterium
CCTGCTTCCTTCTGATTCGTCACAACGAGGCATGGCTTGATCGCGAGAAACCCCAAGGCGTGATGTGCCTAGTACGGGGGCGGAACCGTGCATGATTCGGCTCATAAGGGTCGAATATTGCAGCCACCTCCTGCCGCAGTGCACATCACGTGTGCACAAAAGCTGGGCAGCGATGCGTGTCCGCCCAAGTGTTGATCAATGCAAAAAACGGCTATCCGCCCATAGGGAGCCGTTCAACTCTTTTTAGAGCTCGAATCAAAGTTGGCACAACCGTTGCTATGTGAGTCGTTGAAAGCGGGTTTGCAAAACGAAATGGCGCGAGAAGCGAGACACCACTCAAAGCGCAAACTCGCGACGACGGACTCGTCAATCAACTGGATCACCAACTCGTCCATCACATCGAATACGGAGAACGAATCGAAATGAAGCGAATCACTCTAGCCGTGGGAGTCGCAGCCACTGCCGCGTTACTCCCCAGTATTGCCCTCGCCGACGAAGCGGTAAGCGCCGGAACCTTCGTTGCAAACAACGTATGGATGATGGTTTGTACGGGCCTTGTCTTTATCATGCACCTGGGCTTCGCCATGCTCGAAACGGGCCTCGCCCGCGCGAAGAACACCACCAACATCCTATTTAAGAATGTATTCATCGTCTGCGCCGGCCTGATCACGTACTACGTCATAGGCTTCAACCTGATGTACCCGGGAGAGTTCAATGGCTTCCTCGGCTTTGCCGGCTTCGGACTCGGAGCGGGCTTCGACGCAGGGGCCCAGACCGCCGGCTACGCAGACGGCGGCTATACCTACTGGACGGACTTCATCTTCCAGGCCATGTTCGCCGCAACCGCCGCAACGATCGTTTCTGGCGCGGTTGCTGAGCGCATCAAATTGCCGTCGTTCATGGTGTTCAGCGTCTTCTTCGTAGGCCTCGTCTACACCATCGCGGGTTCTTGGAAAAGGGGCGGTGGGTTCCTTGACAGCCTCGGCTTCTACGACTTCGCAGGTTCTACCCTGGTACACAGCGTTGGGGGCTGGGGCGCATTGGTCGGCGCGATCATCCTCGGGCCACGCCTTGGGAAGTACGGCAAAGATGGCCGTATTAACCCGCTCCCGGGCAGCTCGCTTCCGAGCGCAACCATGGGCGCGTTCTTGCTGTGGCTTGGATGGTTCGGCTTCAACGGCGGCTCGGTGCTTTCCGCAAACCCCGAACTCACGTCGCTTGTGTTGGTGACGACTTGCCTCGCGGCTGCAGCCGGCGGCCTAGGCGCCATGCTCGCGTACGCGTTCGTCTCTTCGAAACCGGACCTTTCGATGGCACTCAACGGCATCCTTGCAGGTCTCGTAGGGATCACGGCAGGCGCCGACGTCATGACGCCAAACACCGCCGTCTTGATCGGCCTCGTTGCAGGTGGGATCGTGGTCTTCTCCGTGATGGCCTTCGACAAGGTCAAGATCGACGATCCGGTCGGCGCGATTAGCGTGCACTTGGTGTGCGGCATTTGGGGAACGCTTGCGGTCGGGCTCTTTTCGACCAACCCCGAACATGCCTTCCTGACTCAACTGGCTGGCGTCGCGTGCTACGGCATCTTCACCGTAATCTGCGCAACGAGCCTGTTCATGGCCATCAAGGCAACCATGGGCTTGCGCGTCAGCGAAGAAGAAGAGATTGAAGGTCTCGATCTCGGCGAACACGGCATGCATGCGTGGGACGTCCATGTGGGTGGCAACCAGTTCGACGCCCCCTCCTATGGAACCCCAGTAAAAGAAAACGTTCCCGGTGGCGCCCTTGCAACCGAGAGCTAGAGATCCTCTTCTAAATGCTCGCTTGTGCGAGCAAGTGACTGGAGCAACAACCCATGAAAAAAATTGACGCCATTATCAAACCCTTCAAGCTCGATGACGCCAAGCAGGCGTTGGCCGACGTCGGGGTAACCGGAATTACGGTGACCGAAGTGAAGGGATTCGGACGACAAAAGGGCCACACGGAGCTTTATCGAGGCGCCGAATATGTGGTGGACTTCCTGCCCAAGGTTCGACTTGAAATCGTGGTGGCAGACGACATCGTCGAAAAAGCGACGAGTGCCCTCGTTGATGCATGCGCGACCGGGCGGATCGGTGACGGAAAGATCTTCGTCTCCAATGTGGATCAGGCCATTCGGATCCGCACCGGCGAAACGGGGAACTCGGCGGTTCAGTAGAGCCGCGCCTTCCTACAACGTCACAAAAAGTGTTCCGCTAGATGATCAAGAAAGGCCGGCAGCGAATACGCTGTCGGCCTTATTGTTTCGTACGCCGAAGCTTCGACCCGAGTGAGCGAACCGCTTAGCTGGGGTCGGCGACTCGTTCGAGTAGGTACAACACCCGCTCCGATCCACGAATCGGAACCGCTTCGAGGGTTTTGTAGTAGAGCGCAAACGCCGCCTCGAAGCCTTCGCGCGTGTACCGGGGAAAGACATCTTCCCGGGTTGCCAAGAGTGTCTTGACCTTCGCGTCGCTTTTCGGAACAAACTCGATCACGAGGTTATTGGCAAGCCTTGCAAAGTATTGCGCAATCTTGTCGAGCGGCACGTTGTTCGAGATTGCGATGTGATGGATCAAGGCAAGCGCGAGCACGCAGTCAGCGTTGGCACGCGCGGCGAGACTCGACCGCTCTTCATGCGCCCAGCCTTGAGATGGAGACGGGTTCACAAGGTCGAGACGAAGCGGCAGCAGGGTCTGCAGTTTTTCTTTGCGCACGTTGCGGTAATTGCGCTCAACGCAAGCCGGGTCGACATCGAACGAAAGAACCTGCGCTCCGACTTCGGCGGCGATGCGGCTGTACACGCCGGTATTTGCACCCAAGTCCCATACGACGCCAGGCTGCCAACGTTCGAGATTCGTGCGAACGAGTTCTTGCTTGTGCGCGAGTGAGTCTTCTTCGTAAGAGTCGCCGCAGTAGTAATCAGCCCATTCGGTAC
>JASDVE010000302.1:0-1327 GCA_041891195.1 Myxococcota bacterium
GAGGGCAGGAATACTGTCACGTCCCGGACCGGCCGCAATGATCTCCCGGACGTCAACGATCGCTTCCTCAAGCGAGAAGCGGTTGAGCTCTCCCTGCAGCTCTGCCGATACACCCGTGGCTGCGATGGATAGGCAAAGCATCAGCAAGCCCGATGCGACAAAGCGAATGCGATCTGCGGGTTCTTTCATTGCGTGTCTAATACTGAAGCTCCGGCATGGCCGTTACGAACGACTAAATCACTACTTTTTGGTAGCGCGCCAACGGTTCGAATTCTAAGCTCCGAGGTCATGTTGAACGCTACACGTCTTCTCGGTTTCATCGTCATTTCTGCACTCTCGATTCACGGACTCGGTTGCGAGGAGAGTAAGCAGGACGCACCCCCGGAGTCCATGCCGTCGATCCACCCAGGTGGAATTCCACCGACAAAGGCTCTGCCTCCGGCCGTTAGCGCAGCTGGGGCGGCGGCCGCGCCGGCAAAGGGTTCGCTCGGGAAGATCCTGGAAGAGCGCGAGATGTACGCTCGGATCACGAAGCTCTCGGAATACCTGTCGACCGCCGGACCGGAAGACCTCGACGAGGCGCGCGAGCTTCTGCTCAATCAAGACGACAACATGGGCGGCGCGGAAAATGTATTGCTCGCGCGCTATTGGGCAATCTACGAACCCCTCGATGCAACGCGTTGGGCCATGATCTCAGCTCCGCTCGGTTTCCGACTAGCGGTGACCCTCCCGACCATGGAAGTTTGGGCCATCAAAGACCCCTACGCAGCCCAGTTACAGGTCCAAGCCTTAGCCATGGCGCCAAATTCAAACGTGATCGCGGCCGACATGGGTTTGATTCGGGGCTGGTTTCAGTCGGAGCAGCCGGGGCTCGAAACCTATATCCGCGGGATGGGCGTGGGCTCAGCCCGACAACGGTCTCTTCGTATCCTGGCGCGCCAGGCCATCAAGACCCACGGCGCCGAGTGGGCGGCCAAATGGCCGGGCAAGCTTCCCGATGACAACGTCAAATTCAAACTCAACGCCCATCGCCATTTCGCAATTGAATTGGGCAAGACCCACCCAGAAGTTGCGGTGGATTTCTGCGCCACCATTTGCGAGCACCCAGACTACGGCGACGGCGTCATGAAATACATTGCGCAGAACTGGGCGCGCCGCGACGGCCCCCGCGCGATGGCGTGGCTCAAGCCCATGGAGCCTAGCCCGCAGCAACGCTTGGCCGTTTTGTGGGCATTCAAAGGCTGGTTCCAGTCGGATCCGGGCGGAGTCACAAATTGGCTTGAGGGCATCGGGCCCGAAAACATCGAACCGTGGTTAACCCCCCTAC
>JASDVE010000302.1:1337-13153 GCA_041891195.1 Myxococcota bacterium
CTGGAGATGTTCTCGGTGAATCTCGGCAAAAAAATGCCTGAACGTGGGCTCGTCTGGGCGGCCGCCATTCCGTATAAAATTGATCGCAATCGAACGATGCGAACCGTCGCGATGGACTGGCGACGGCAATCGCCCGAAGCTGCAGATGCGTGGCTCGCAATATCGCCGCTTTCCGAAGAAGAACGAAAGTCGGTGAAGTTTTACGGCCGTCCTAAGTCGCAGATTCCAAATACGGCTCCTGGATTCAACCAACTCGACCAGATCTTGGAAAACGCCAAAAGCACCCCACAATAGGCTTCGCGAAGCGCGGCGGAAGTCGCTGCGATGCCCATACACCCGACAACAGTCAGATATCGGCGTGACGCTCCTAGTCGTCGTCTGAGGCGACCTTGGTCTCAGGCCGGTCCTTCATGCGCTGATCCACCAAGGATGCAAAGAGCGTTGGTTCGATCATCATGCTCGTGGTGAACGCACCTTCGGGATGATCGATCAGCCACACGTGTAACATCTCGGGGCTACGGTGAGACGGCGTCCCTTCTTTACACGCGCTTCTCTCGTCCGAGATACCAATGGAGATCAAACCGTTGCGCAGGCACAACGCACGCTTCCAAACGTGGTAATGCCAGATACTCAGGTTTCCTCCGGGTTGCGGACCTCTCGCCAGAGGTTTGTCGACATAGAACATGAAGCCTGAGAGTCGCTTGCCCTTCGGCGTGCCGTAGTACATCAAGAACTCTGGACGTTGCGCGTCGAGCACCCTGTCGTCGAGGATGAACTCGCGGTTTTCGTAGTGGCGACGATCTTGGAACATCAGTTGGTACCCGTCCGCCAAGCCTTTCTTGAAGTCGTACCAGCCGTTTTCCAATGCGGCGCGATGGCAGGCTTCGACAAAGTCTTTTGCCCAGGCTTCTTGTTCGGCGCTAGGTGTCGTGCCGGGTTCGAGTTCGCTGAGTTCCCAGAGCACCATTTGCGGTGATTTTTGCGGCTTCTTCGGGATCTGCGATTCGCGACGCCAGGTCTGTTCAAATGGAACAACCCTGCGCGCCCAACGGTCGGAAAGCTCGGGCGGTGGCGCAGTGTCACAACCCGCTAGGCACACGCATGCAACAAACAAGAGCGCAGCGTTTCGCAACCGAAGCGTGCGTGCGTTCATCTCAGTGGGTCTCTTCTTGTTCGGTTGATGTCGCCGACTGAACTGGCACCGGGGGGAGTCGCGCTGCTACATCAGCTCGAAATTTTGCGTCGCTGACAACCAGACTTTCAACAGGACGCAGCCCCGGCGAGAGCATCAAACCGATATCGCCAAGCGATTGAATAAACGCGAATGCGCCTTTGCTGGCGTCCCATTCGAGCCGGTAGTTATAGCGGCCCGGTAGCTCGGTCTCGTCGACAACCGGCACCTTCGAATCCTTGCCAAGCAGGGCGATCAATTGAGTAATGTCGGAACCCACCGCCTTCAGCTGTCCTTCCTCGAGATCGAGAATCCCTTCATTGGAACCCGATGCCTCGATCAGTACGCCACCCGGTGCAGGCGAAAGAACCATCGTCATGCGCATTTCAGTCGCGGGTCTGACGGTCAGGCCCAAGCGATCGGTCACAAGCGAGCGCAACATCAACCGTGCAGTGCCTGGGGTCGTATCTTCGGGCCGCACGACCACGTCATAGTACGCAGCCATGTCCTTCTTCGCGATGAGAACTTTGCTGATCTCTGCGCTGTGCGCGACGGCGATCAACCGCCCCAGAGAAACACCGACAAGATAGAGGGTGCCTGTCCCTTTGAATTCCCGCACCAGGTTCCGTTGCGTGCGCGCCTCGGCGATCCACTTGCCCCCGGGTGGCTGGGCTTTGATATGCGCGAAGGGCGAAGTGGTGTGTTCGCCTTTGGCGGCGACTCCGGGCGCATCGTCACGAGACGCCCCGTCGCAAGACGACAGCACGAGAATCGCACCTAAAGCTGCCGCGACCGTTTGACTCAAGTTGCTGTTTAACAAACTCATGCTTCCACCGTTTCGGTTGGATAGTCGAGTGCAAGCCATGCGTCGAGCCCCCCGCTAAGGGGCGCACACGCTCGACCCTCTGCCCTTCGAGCTTGAGCGTAACCCGGGCGCTCCACGCTTCGTTGGGTCAGGCGCAGTAAAGCACGATGTCCTGCTCTCGGGCGACCTCTTCGTGTCGCGCTTCGATCGCATCGATGGGCATGATGCGAGCACCCTGAATCCGCCAGGGCATGAATTCCAGAGAGACGTCTCGTAGCCAGGTATTCCCTTGGCAACAAAAAGTGACTTCAAGCCGTGCCACGCAAACGTGCTCTTGGTATCGCGAACGCAAGAGCCGGCCGTAGCGACCCACGAACTGAGAGATCTCTTCCAATCAGACGGGCCCCGCGATGAGTTCTCGCGAGCATCCGAGCCCGCGCCAACGAGTCTAGCGCGAGCCGCGCAGAGCGTGGCTCAGTCGTCCTGGGTCAAGAAGCACCGGCTTCGCTCACCGACCCCCGTCGCCGCAGCGAAAGGAGCCAGCTCGGGCGTTTCTTGCGAGCAGCGATCAAAGGCCACCGGACAGCGGGTGTGGAAGTGACAGCCGGGTGGCGGATCTGAGGGGGATGGAACGTCCCCAGTGACCGGAGGTGCTTCCGTACGACGGTCGGGGTCAACGGACGGAATCGCTGCGAGCAGCCCCTTCGTGTAGGGATGCTGAGGTGAATCGAAGATCCGCTCCGTCTTCCCCGATTCTACGACGCGTCCGAGGTACATCACCGCAACATCGTGGGCTAGATATTTCACAACACCCAGATCATGGGTAATAAAGAGATAGGCTAGGCCCAACTCTTCTTGCAGGTCGCGCAACAAGTTTAGGATTTGCGCTTGGATTGAAACGTCGAGTGCTGAAACAGCTTCGTCGCAGATCAAAAGCTTGGGTTCGGTCGCAAGCGCCCGAGCAATTCCGATGCGCTGGCGCTGGCCGCCGGAAAATTCGTGCGGGTAGCGCCACATATGATTGGGGTTGAGTTGCACGCGCTCGAGTAACTGCCCAACCCGGGCGGTTCGCTCTTGCTGGGTCTTGCCGATCCCGAAGGACTTCATGCCTTCGGCGATGATCTCGCGCACGCGCATACGTGGGTCTAGAGACGCCATTGGATCTTGGAAGACGAACTGCAATTTCTGCCGATAGGGATGCAGCTCTTTACGCGAAAGCGAGAGCAGGTTCGTGCCCTCGTACCACACCGCTCCAGCGTGTGGGTTTTCGAGACACAAGATCGAACGCCCGGCAGTGGTCTTCCCACATCCACTCTCCCCCACGAGCGCGAGTGTCTTGCCGGCTTCGATTTCGAGGCTGACACCGTCCACTGCTTTCACGTGGCCGACGGTCTTGCGCAGCAATCCCGTCTTGATCGGGTACCACGTCCGCAAATCTTCCACGCGAAGCAAAGCTTCGTTGGGTTGATCAGCCACCGCGCTGCTCCTTTGCAACCGCGTGACAGCACGCATACTGAGTCGGCGTAATCTGGCTCCGGACGGGAACGTCACGCTCACAGACGTCAAAGGCCCGCGTGCAACGATTCGCAAACCGACAACCGGCTGGCCACTCGCTCGGCGGCGGCACGACACCCGCGATTTCGGGCAGGGGTTGCCCAGGCTGTGCCAGCGCGGGATTCGACTTCAGAAGGCCTTCGGTGTACGGATGCCCTGGCGCGAGCAACAATTCTCGACGGTCACCAGATTCGACGATCCGACCGGCATACATCACGGCGACACGATCGGCGAGTTCGTTGACGACGCCGAGATCATGGGTGATGAGCAAGATCGACATGCCCGTCTCCGCCTGCAGATCGCGAAGCAGCCCCAGGATCTGCGCTTGGATCGTCACGTCGAGCGCCGTGGTCGGTTCGTCGGCGATCAAGAGCTTTGGACGGGTAGACAGGGCCATTGCGATCATGACCCGTTGTTTTAACCCGCCAGACAGTTGGTGAGGGTAAACATCGAAGCGATCGGAAGCATCGGGAATGCCTACGCGCTCGAAGAGTTCGACGGTGCGCGCGCGTGCCGCAGCCCGGTCCACCCTTTCATGCAGTTGAATCGCTTCGACCACTTGCTTCCCCACCGTCACCACCGGGTTGAGGCTGGTCATCGGTTCTTGAAAGATCATCGAAATTTCGTGGCCCCGAAGGCCGCGAATCTCGGGAATCGAAAGCCCTCGAATGTCGCGTCCCGCCATCAAGATCTCGCCGTTCTTGATCTGCCCCGGTTTGGGGATCAACCGCAGGATCGAAAGCGCGGTCATCGATTTGCCGCAACCCGACTCTCCCACCAAGGCGAGCACTTCACCCGAGTCGATCGAAAAACTCACGTCGTCGACGACGGGGATCTCGCCAAAAGCGCCGGGAAAGCTCGTGGTCAAGTTGTTGACTTCGAGGAGTGGACTCACGATCGCTCCCTCAAAGTGCGTGGGTCAAGCACGTCGCGGACGGCATCGCCCACCATGTTGACGGCCAGGATCAAGACAAAGAGCGCCGATCCCGCCGCTGTAATGTTCCACCACACGACCGGGTCGCGGGACAGTTCGCTTCGCGCCTGATCGATCATCTGTCCCCAACTGCCATCGACGCCAACGCCGAGCCAGGCCAGTACTGCTTCGGACAAGACGAGCCCGGAGAACGTCAGCACGAACGTGATAATCACGAGGTGGGCAAGGTTCGGGAGGATATGCCTGAGCACGATCTGAACTTCGGAAACGCCGAGCACCCGTGCGGCCTGCACGTAGTCTTGTTCGCGCAGCTTCAACGTTTCGCCGCGCACGATGCGGCAGAAGCCAACCCAGCTTGTCACTGCTAGCGCGATACAGATTGAAAGCGTCGAACGCCCCATCGCCATAATCAACGCAATCAAGAGCAATAGACCAGGCATCGAGGCAAGCGTCGACATCACGAAGAAAACGAAGTCGTCGACGCGGCCTCCGAAGTAGCCGGCCGAAATGCCGAACAACAGCGACAGTGGGATCGCGATCAGGCTCGTTAACCCACCGATCAAGATCGCAACCCGAACGCCTTTGAGTGCGAGGTAGACCACATCGCGGCCGATGATATCTGTGCCCAAGGGGTGGGAACCCGGATGGGCAAGTGCCTTTCCACCATAGAACTCGACGTCGGCAAAGGGCGACGAATAACTTCGCTCACGCGCGTCGGCGAACAATCGATCGATCACACTCTTGGCTTCGTGGGCCGAAACAACGTCTTCTCCGGTATCGACACCCCCTACCCAGAAGATCGAATCGAGAATCGCGACCGCGAGGTACAGGCTCACGCAAAGAATCGCGATCGGCCGTCGCTTCCAAAGTTCGACGGCAGCCTCGGACCACAAGCGACTGCGGCGAATGAGAAAAACGCACCCCACCATCGCAGCGAGAAGCCCGACCGTCACCAAGTTTGAAATCATCCAGTCTTCCATCAACCGGCCTTTCCCACCCTTTCTCTAAACCTTGCGCTACTCAAGCCTGACCCGGGGATCGGCGAGTGAGTAACTCACGTCGGTCACCACTTGGGCGACCACAAATAAAAGCGAGCCGACGAACACCATGGTCCGAAGGGTCGCGAAATCATTGCCTTGAATCGCTTCCACGCTGAGCGACCCGAGCCCCGGAATCCCAAAGAACGACTCCAGCACCAACGATCCCGTAAACAAGAACGGAATCGCGATCACGATCTGCGTCAGGATCGGAATCATCGCATTGCGCAGCACGTGGTGAATCATAATACGCGCTTCGCCTGCGCCCTTTGCTCGGGCGGTACGGACAAAGTCGCGATGGACTTCTTCTAGAAAGACCGTGCGATAGAAGCGCACATTCGACCCGATCGAAGACACGAGCCCGACGATGATCGGGAGCGCGAGAAATCGCAGCACGACGTCTGGCGATGGATCGAAGCCCGAGATCGGAAACCAACGCAACAGCTTCGCAATGAGATACTGCGCGCCCACGATGTACAAAAGGATCGAAACGCTCATCCCGAACACGCACAGCACAATCCCCATGCGGTCCACGTACGTATCGCGAAAAACCGCAACGATCAGCGACAGGAGCACGCTCGCGACAAGCCCCAGCACGAACATTGGCACCGTGAGCGCAAGGCTGGGCCCAACGCCCCCGGCGATCTTTTCGAGGATCGGCACGTCATCGGCATCACTGCGGCCAAAGTCAAAGGTCAGCATGCTCTTGTAATGGGCAAAGAGCATGTTGTTGTCGAACGATTCCCAAGGCCAAAGCGGTCGGTCGTAGCCGTGGTTCTCTTTCCATTGTTCGATCGCAATTGCGGGTGCTTTCTCGCCAAGTGCGCGGCGCGCAATGTCGTCGGGGGTGGCCACCCAGAAGAAAACCACGAACAGAAAGAACAGGACACCGAACACAACCATGGCTCCGTAGGCGAGACGACGAACGATGTACGCAAGCATTACTGCCTCTCCCGAATCAAACTCAACACGCCCGGTGCAATGATGGCGATCGCGATAACCAACAGAACGTACACGGGCCACATCACCGGCACGTTCCATTCGCGACGTAGCTCCCCTCGCCGCGTCGAGTCGATGCCCTGATACTTCAACGTCGAGATCTCGAAGCCCGGCGGTTTATAGTGGTTCACCCATTCGTGAAAGAGCACATAGCTCACCGGATTCACGAGTTCGATCCACGGTCGCTCTTGTTCGAGAATGCCCAACATCTCCTCGATAATTGATCGTCGCATGTCACCGTCAGGCCGAGACTTCATTTCGGCGAACAGAGCATCAAATTCTGCGTTGCGAAAGTTCGCACTGTTGGGGCCGTGTTTGTCCGCCATCGCCGCCGTCAAAAGAAACAAAAAGTTCTCGGGGTCGGGGTAGTCCGCCACCCAGCCCCATTGAAAAATCTGATGCACCCGGTTGTCTACTTTTTCTTGAAACTTGTTGTAGGTGGTGCTCTTGACTTCCACGTCGAGTCCGAGCTTGCGCCATGAATCGACCAGGTACCGAATGGTGATCAACTGCGTCGCCGACGTTGCGGCGGTATCAAAACGAAGCTTCAGAGGCTGATCTGTCGCAGGGTCGATGCCATTCGGGTAGCCCCCTTCAACGAGGAGCCTGCGCGCACGTTCAAGATCGACGGCCCTAAATTCGTTCTTGTATTCGGGATCATTGCCGAAGATGCCGGGAGGAAGAACCGACTGAGCAGGCACACCCCGACCGTTCAAAAAAAGTTCAATGTACTCGTCGGCATCGACTGCGAGGCTCATCGCCTGGCGAAGCTTCCGTCCCCGATCCCCCGCGCTGGTACCGACGAGGGCGTCAACCATATTGAACCCAATATAGGAGACCGATAACTGCACCACGCGGTCGAGGCTGACCCCCATCGACGCCATCTCGGGTGACAGGTCGTTGCCCTGGATCACTTTGTCGAAGCTTTCTTTGGTGATGCCCGACTTGTCGTAGTACCCCTGCAAGAATTTATTGAACTTCGGAACCGCCTCTTTCTCGCGACGAAATTCAATGCGATCAATGAAAGGCAGTTGTCGTCCCGCGAGTTCATCGCTCTGATAACCCTTCTCGCGGTCGCCCTCTTCGCCTTCCCCAGGGTAAACGGCGCCCGGAGCCTTCCATTCGGGATGCAGCGCACCATACCAATTTTCGTTGCGCTCCAGCACGATGCGAAACTGCTTGTCGTAGTGGGTCATGCGGTACGGCCCGAGCCCAACCGGGTGATCGGCGAAGCGCGGTCGACCGTCGTTGCCGTCGTAGTACTGCACTGCTTCCCAGGGCACGGCTGTGGTAAAGGGCATCGCGAACCAGAAGATCAGCTGCGGGTACGGTGCGGTGAGAACGACTTCGAAGGTGTAGTCATCCGGCGCGCGCAGTCCCTCGATGGGCCCTGCTTTTTGGTACTGCTCCCGAACTGGCATGGCCTTGAATGCGGGATCCTTCCGCAATTCGAGCAACCGCACACCAAAATCGTGAAATCCTTCGATCTTTGAGAAGATATGAATGACGGGGCTGTTTACGCCGGGGTCCGCGACACGCATGAATTCGAACACATAATCGTCGGCAACGACCTTTCTCGTGCGCTTCCCTGCGCCCACAAGTTCGAACGACGGGTCGTTTTGAAAAATCACTCCCTCGCGCAGTGCGAATGTATACGAAACGCGTCCGTCTCCTAAAACGTTCGGTTTGGGAACTTCTTTCGCGAGACCGGGCATCAATTCGTACGGCCGCTTGAGGTAGTGGTACTCGACCAATGTTTCATTGATCGGGCCGATGATCGAGTGAGATGTCACGTTGTACGAAACCGCGGGATCGAGAGTCTTTGGGGCTTCGCTGTAAACCGTGTAGAGAACGTTTACATCGTCGTCTTTTTCGGAGTACGGATTGTTCGAACACGACATCAGAACCGCTAGAACCGCAAAAACGGAAAGCGAACCAGACAACGAAAACAGGCGTCGCACAACGAGGGTCATTGATTGACCGCCGAATGGCGCGGCTGCAATATGAACAATTCGTCGGCGAGTACAGCGCCAAGCGCCGCGTGATCGAATTGCAGCGAAGCCGTCGCATCGACTTCGGGGAACTTCAAGTCGACCTCGAAGGCGAACGGCGAACCGGACACCTCGCGGTAGTCGGAAAACGTCGCCTCCCAGGCAATTTTGCCATCGTCCTCGAAGCGCACGAATTCGCTGAGCTGCCCAGCCTCATTGAAACCAAAGCGATCACTCAACACTCCGTTTGCATCTCGAAAGTCGAGGCTCAGCGTTCCGCGCGTATCGATGAATGCGCCGGCGAAACTTGCGTCATCCGACGGGATGGGAACCCCGAGCAAGAGGTCGACTGCGTCTTCGGGCTTAAGCGCAACCCGAGCAATGCGCCACAGCAGGCCCTGCGCCACCGGACCCGACTCGAAATTGCCGTCAGAGTCCATACTCTGATATGACTCACCGTCTGTCACCAAAACTGCAGCGATCTGTCCAAAGAGCGCGAGGACTTCGATCCGAAGATCCGAGGGCCTTCGCACCGCGAGACGTTGTGGCCGACGAAATCGCAGGTCTCTCGAATCGAGCGACATGCGCAGCGCAGCATTGAGCGATGTGCGCTCAGTCGACGCTTTAACGAGCGATTGCAACAAGGCAAGCGGCCGGGTGTCGGTCGGGTCGAGGGGCGTGCGCGTGTGGAGCGGTGCACGGCATCCAACCAACAGGGCTGCAGCAAGCACCAAAATAAAAGCGGACTTCACAGTTCGCCCAGCTCCCGGCGCAAGTTGTTGAGCTTGTCTAACAAATCGGGCTGCTCGTCTTCGCGATGATTCATGTCGACAGCCTGTTGGTAGTACTCATACGCTCTGCGCTTCTCGTCGAGAACCCGGTATACGTCTCCCAGGTGTTCCGAAACGACCGGATCTCCACCTGTGAGTTCCGCCGCAAGGTTGAGCTGATCGCGCGCACGGATCAAGAATTCTTTGCCAAGGATCGCGCTCTCGTTTCGCAGCAGATCCCGCCCACGAATGAAGTAGATCCAGCCTAGGCTATCCGTTATGAAGCCATCGTTCGGGCGTTGGACCAATGCTCGCACGATGAAATCTTCTGCGCGCTGCAAGTTTTCCCCGCGCTCCGCCCAGGTGTAACCGACGTAATTGAGCGCGTGGGCATTGTTCGGATTGATTTCCAACACACGCATCATCGTCTTAATTGCGTGGTCAAACCGCTCCGCCATGCCGTAAAAGACACCGAGTTGATAGAGCGCTTCCTCGTCGCCTTCGTCTTCAGCAAGCACCGCATCAAGGATTGCCTTACCGGTATCGAAGTCACCGGTCCGCAGAAATAAGCCCGCCGCATGAAACTCGAGGGCGCGCGACGGTGCAATGGTGCGAAGTGAATTGACTTCGGCGAGAGCCGAGGGATAGTCGCCGGCTTCTTCGAGAATCGAAACGATTTGCACCCGCGCTTCGACATAGCTCGAATCCCCAAGTGGGATCGACGCAAACACCTCGCGGGCTCGCGCAAGCTCACCCATGCTGCGTCGAACCTGCCCAAGCGAATACGCAAACTCAAAATGCCCAGGAAAGTCGATCAGCCCCTGGTCGAGCACGCTCGCCGCTTTCGCAGGCCGTCCTGCCGCAAACTCAAGCGAGGCGAGCCGACGCACGGCCTTTAGATCATTGGGATAGTTCGCCACGATGGCTTCGTAGGTTTCGATCGCGGCTTCAACGTCGTTTGCGGTCACCAGGACTTCAGCCAGGCTCAACAGGCTTCCGTAATGGGTCGGGCGACGTTCGAGCGCTTCGCGATACACATCGATCTCGCCAAGCCGATCGCCGACGGCGCGCTTCAGGCTCGCGAGCCGGGTGAATAGAACAAAGCGGTCAGGATGTTCGACGAGGGCAGCACGTAAGACGCGCTCGGCCTCGTTGGGGTTGCCTAATCTTTGGTAGATCGTCGCAAGCGCCATAAAGCCGTTGAGGATGTCGGGGCGGCTCGCAACCAGGTACTCGGTGATCTCAAGCGCTTCTTCGAGACGGTCGCTTTCGAAATAGACCTGGTAGAGAAGCAGCGCGGCACCGTCACTTACCGGCACTCCCTCGCTGTCGAGCAAAGCGTTCTTCGCACCTTCGACGTCACGAGCGACGCGATACAAGCCACCGAGCAAGATACGAGGCTCTTCGTCTTCGGGGTCGAGTTCGACCGCACGCTTGGCGTGCGCGATCGCGCCCTGAAGGTCTTCCAGGTACGCGTCGACCCGACTCGCCCGCATTTCCAAATACGCGGAAGCAGAGTCCTTCTTGATCGCGCGGCCGAGGGCTTCCTTCGCAGCGGTGTAGTCTTGATCTCCGAGCGCCATCTCTGCAACCAAGACGTCGTAGTCGACCGCGAGGCTGGGGCGGGCCGCTACCTGCTTGTCGCTGGCCTTCGTCAGGAAGGGACCGGGAAGTGATGCACACCCAGTCCCCATCACAACGATTCCGAGGGTCACGATCGCAGTGAAATTCACAGCAGAGCGTCGCCCGGAATTCCGAACTCGCCCTGCTGCGCTCCACTTCGTCACTGTGTCTCGCTTGATCATTTGAGTTCCACCACAACTCGATATCGGTCGCGACGCGTGCTCAAATGAGCGCCATCCGAAAACCGGGGAGCCGCACCCAGATCAAGTGCAACTAGGCCTTTAGATAGCCCTTGTCCTGCAAGAATCCCAATATCTGGGCCACGCTTTCTTCAACGCTCTGCGCGCCCGAATCTACGACCAATTCGGCCTTCTCGGGTGCTTCGTAGGGGGCGGAGATCCCAGTGAAGTTGGGAATTTCACCCGCCCGGGCCTTCTTGTAGAGCCCCTTCACGTCGCGAGACTCACAGGTTTCAACGTCGGCGGAAACATGAACTTCGAGAAAATCGCCGTCAGCCATGATCTCGCGAACCTGATCCCGGTCTTCGCGGTAGGGCGAAATAAACGCGGTCAGCACGATCACGCCGGTGTCGGTGAACAGCTTCGAAACTTCGCCGATGCGGCGAATATTCTCTGTGCGGTCTTCGGGAGAGAAACCGAGGTTGCTGTTCAGCCCCTGGCGGACGTTGTCACCGTCAAGGATGTATGTGAGGCGGCCTTGGTCGCGAAGTGCGGCTTCGGCAGCCACGGCGATCGTGGACTTGCCTGAACCAGAAAGGCCCGTGAGCCAGAGCGTGACGCCCTTCTGTCCCAACAACTCTTCTCGCGAAGTTCGACTGACCTGTCCTTCGTGCCACGTAAGATTCTTCGATTTGACGCTCAACGGTGCCTTCCTTTCATGTCTAGATCGGGTTAGGAGTGTCGCCGCAATAC
>JASDVE010000303.1:0-12945 GCA_041891195.1 Myxococcota bacterium
CTTGTCGCTGACGTCGCTCAGCGGCGCGTTCTTCTCGTCGGGGATCAACGCAGGCGAAAAGAGTCGACTGCTCGCAGTGTCGGCGCTTGGAGTCGCGGTCTCGGTCGGGCTGTTTGCGATGTCCTCGACCTATCTCAAGAAAAACGAAGCCATCGTTTTCGAGGGCGCGAGCTGGAGCCTCGAAAAGGAATACACGTCGATGTTTGGCAATACGAAGATCTTGGCCATCGCCCCGATCCCCGGGACGCCGGAGGCCGAGATCCAAGACCGTCTCGGCACTCTCTACTACAACGATGGCATCACTCAGAACATCGTCGACCACAACGGCGCATCGCTGACACCGTTTACCTACGCGCTCGAATTTCTCGCGACGGGACTTCGCCCCGACGCCAGCCGCGCGCTGATACTCGGTCTCGGTGCGGGGATCATCCCCATGGAATTGGAAAAGCGAGGAGTCGACGTCGACGTTGTCGAGATCGACCCGAGTTCAATCGCGGCCGCGAAGGATTACTTCGGCTTCGACCCCGCGCAGGTCAATGTCGTACAAACCGATGCGCGCACTTTCGTGCGCTCGTGCGACGGTGACTACGACTTCGTTCTCATGGACATGGCACATGGCGACGGTTTGCCCGATTACTTGTTGACCACCGAATTCTTCTCAGATCTCCGGGGGTGCCTTGCTCAAGACGGCATCGCGGTCCTCAACACCTACGCTGCGACGGCGCACCTCCAGGCCTACTATTCAATCGTCAAAAGTTTGAACGCCGTCTTCCCGGAGATCTGGATGTACCACGACGGCATCAGCGCGGAAAAGCCATCGGTCAGCATTTATCTTGCGGCCTTTCAGCGCGCGAACGACACCGAATTCGTCATGCCGCGCGCGATGGTTCCGGCGGGCATCGCGTCTACTCTCAAAGCCATCTTCGCAGAGCGACGCCAAATCGACTCGGATTTGCTCGCGAATGCCGATCTTCTTGAGGATGACTTCAACCGTTTCTCGTTCATCAACCTTGAATCGGATCAGTTCTTTCGCGAGTCGGTCTTGGCCACGCTGCCGCCGGAATTCCTCGCCAACTAATGAACGGGGGCTGAGGCGCGCGCCCCCAAAAAACAATTCTCGCCCAATCCCTTTTCAGGAGTCGAACTTGCAACAACTCACCGGCCTCGACACCAGCTTTCTCAACATGGAAACGTCCACGACGTACGGACATATCTGCGGACTCGGAATTTTTGACCCAACCACTTCCGCTGCGCCGTTTTCTCTCGACGAAGTAAAACGCATCATCAGCGAGCGTCTCCACTTGCTGCCGCCATTTCGTCGCCGGCTCGTCGAAGTGCCCTTCGGCCTCGACCATCCGTATTGGATCGAAGATCCCCACTTTGACCTCGACTTTCACGTGCGCCACATTGGACTCCCACCTCCGGGTGACAAACGTCAACTGGGGGAGCAAGTTTCGCGCCTCGCGGCCCGTCCCCTCGACCGCAGCCGACCGCTTTGGGAGTTGTACGTCATTCAGGGACTTGAAGGTGGGCTCATCGCCCAGCTCACAAAGATCCACCACTGCGCGATCGACGGGGTTTCCGGCGCGGAGATCATGACGACGTTGCTCGACATCACACCCGAAGTCCGAAAGGTCAAAGCGCCGCGCCGTCCCTGGCGTCCGGAACCGGTTCCGAGTGAAATTGAAATGTGGTCCCGTGTGGTGGGCGTTGCGGGCACACCGCGCAAGGGGTTCCGCCTGATACGAGAAACAATCCGAAATTTCCCGGTACTCGCAAAGTCGATGGGCATCGAAGAGCTGCCCGGCGCATCGCTCATCAACAGCGTCATCGGTCGCAAACCTGACCCGATGCTCTCTGAGGCGTCGACGCCTGCGCCCCGCACATCGTTCAATGCCCGCATCTCTCCGCATCGCCGCTTTGCGTTCGGATCCATCTCCCTGGATACCGTCAAAGAAATTAAGGGGATCCTCGGGGCGACGGTAAACGACGTCGTTCTTGGATTGTGCAGCGCGGCCCTTCGCCGCTACCTGGAAGAGCGCCACGAGCTACCGAGTGATCCGCTGCTCGCCATGGTTCCGGTTTCGGTTCGCACCGAAGAACAGAAGGGAACCTTCGGCAATCAGGTCTCCGCGATGACTGCCTCTTTGCACACACATATT
Source organism: Myxococcota bacterium (assembly GCA_041891195.1). GTDB lineage: Bacteria > Myxococcota_A > UBA9160 > UBA9160 > UBA4427 > DUBZ01. Next base: position 2,163 of record JASDVE010000303.1, read on the forward strand.
AAAGACCCGGTGCAACGCATCGCGGCCATTCACCAATCCATGAAAATCGCCAAGGACCAACACCAGGCCCTCCCCGCGCACCTGCTGCAAGACTTCGCCCAGTTCGCGCCGCCCGCCGTTGCAGCGCGCGCCGCACGTGTAATTGCCCGGGCCACTGTGGATGCCTGGGTCGACCCACCCTTCAACGTTGTCATTTCGAACGTGCCTGGGCCGCAATTTCCGATCTACTACATCGGAACTCGCTTGGTCGCCAACTATCCCGTGTCGGCCATTAACGACGGCGTCGGACTCAACATCACGGTGCAAAGCTACAACGGGAATCTCGACTTTGGGTTGGTGGCTTGCCGAGATCTATTGCCCGACGTCTGGGACTTGGTCGACTACCTCCACGACGCAGTCAACGAACTCGCCGACGCCGCCAAACAGGTCGCGGCGGCAAAGGACGCCGACGAAGACCAAGACGGGGAATCCTAAATGGCCGCCGGTGTCCCCTCCCGCCTACTCCTCATGCTCGAACTGCAACGCGCGATGTTCGAAGCGATGACACTGCCGATTGCTCAACCGCTGCTGCGCGAGGCGGCGCGCGGTGACGGACATCCCGTCCTGGTCTTACCGGGCTTCACTGCTGGGGATGGATCGACAACCGTGCTTCGGCGCTACTTGCGCGACCAAGGTTTCGCGCCACACCCGTGGTTGCTCGGAATGAATCGCGGTCCGGTCGGCGACCTGCGCAAAAAGCTGGTCACCCGGGTTGTCGCGTTGTCCGAACGTTACAACGAGCCGATCTCGATTGTCGGTTGGAGCTTGGGCGGCATCTACGCCCGGGAACTCGCGAAGGCCGAGCCGGATCGCGTACGTCAGGTGATTAGCCTCGGCAGCCCATTCGCGAATACCGGACGCCGATCGAACGCATCCGCGCTTTACCGCTGCTTCGCCAAGAACAACGCGAGTGTGAGCAAGGATCAAGCTTCGGCGTCTCTGCGAACACCGCCGAGCGTGCCGAGCACGGCAATCTTCTCACGCACAGACGGTGTCGTGCATTGGTCGACATGCCTCGAACCGATCACCAATCACACGGACAACATCGAAGTCCCGGGGAGTCACTGTGGGTTGGGGATAAATCCGCTCGTGCTTTACGCGGTAAGTGACCGGCTAAGCCAGCCGATCGGGGCGTGGAAGCCCTTCGACCGAACGGGATGGCGCGCACACCTATACGGTGGCGCCCCCCCCGTTCGACCCAATTAGAACCGATCTGGCCTTATTGCTGGTGTCCTAGAAAACCAACTCGGGGACGTTCGCGGGCTTTGGCCACTCGGCCATCGACTTGCGGATTTCCTCGCCGATTTCCGACGGGCTCCACGCATCTTCTGCGTTGTCGCGCTCTGCGATTTTGAACTGCATTGGGTACAAAAGGCTCACTCGGTTGCCACTGATCACGAACTGGCGACCGGTGATGTCTTCCGCTTCGTCCGACACCAACCATGCAATAGCGGGCGACACCTTTTCGGCGGCGTAGCGTACTTCTGAGCCTTCCGGAAAGAGGTTCGCGGTCATGCGCGAGTACGCGTTCGGGGCGAGCACGTTGACCGTGATCTTGGCCTTCGCACCTTCGATTGCGAGGCAACGCATGAAGCCCGCAATGCCCGCCTTGGCCGCGCCGTAGTTCGTCTGACCGAAGTTGCCGATCAAGCCCGACGTTGAACTCGTCATGATAATGCGACCGCCCGTGCCCTGTTCCAGCATCTGCGCGTAAGCAGCGCGAGTCGGGTGGAACGTACCCTTCAGGTGAACTGCGATAACGGGGTCCCAAAGCTCGTCGTCCATCTTCTTGAATGACTTGTCTCGCAGGATGCCGGCATTGTTGATCAAGATGTCGAGCTTGCCAAACTCGCTTACGGCCTGGGCCACCATGGCGTCTGCATCGGCGCCGTCCGTGACCGAGCCAAAGTTCGCAACAGCCTTGCCGCCGGCTTCTAGAATTTCGGCAACCACTTGATCGGCCACGCGCGATCCGTCGCCCGAGCCATCAACCGATCCACCGAGGTCGTTCACGACCACCGACGCGCCTTCCTTGGCAAGTAGCAGAGCGTGCGAGCGACCCAAGCCGCCGCCGGCGCCGGTTACGATTGCAACTTTTCCGTCCAAAATACCCATCTTCAATTCCTTCCTTCATTCTCATCGTGCCGCCCCAAGGAGGGGAACAGCGAGTTTGGCCCGTTCGTACCAACGCACGGATCCGAGTGACGCGCGCAACCACTGCGCGCGAGAATTTTTGACATCGAGATGTCTTTCTAGAAATCCAATCGACGCTAATTGGAGTCGGGAACGTAGATCGATTTACGCGGCGTGCTGAATACCTTGCGGACCAAGGGTTCGAATGCTTCCAGCGGAAGCGTGTCGTATTCGACGTCGAAGCAGTTCTGATCGTAGAGTTCGCAGAACTGCGCGCAGTCGCTCCACCATTCGTGGTCGCGAAAACGGTCTCGCATATTTTGATCGAGACCGAGGTGATGAAAGAAGTAATAACCCTGAAAAATTCCATGATGTTTGACGATCCAGTGGTTCTGGTCGCTCACAAAGGGGTCCAGGATCGTCGCGGCGAGGTCTGAATGGTTCGCCGTCGCGAGGGTGTCGCCAATGTCGTGAATCAAGGCACAGACGACGTACTCGTCGTCGCGGCCGTCGCGTTGGGCGCGCGTCGCACTCTGAAGACTATGGGTGAGTCGATCGACCGCATAGCCCCCAGTGTCTCCTGCAAGCAGCTGCAAGTGCGTGAGCACGCGGCTCGGAAGACCGGCTGCGAATTCGAGGCTCAGGCGACCAATCTTCTGATAGTCCTCACGCGTCGCGTCACGCATGGCTGTAAACGTGGTGTCTTGAGAGTCGCTCATCGGGATCTTTACTCCTCGTACCTTCGCGCGTTTGCGGCCCGAACTATAGCGGGGGAATCTTGTGACTGAGGATGCACACAGAAACCGCGTCCGGTTCGGAAGCCGCGAGAGCCCGAATCGCATCACATCGGCCAACATTCTGATCTGGTCTTTGAGGCTCGAATGACGTCACCACTCGAAATTCAACGACTTACCGACGCGCCGATCATCCCGCGGCCACATACGGGTCGCGCACCTGCGAGCCCTCAGAATATCAATGGTCCGTCATTGATCAGAGTGCCCGGCTGGGTGGAGCGCCCCCTCGGTCGCTACTACCTGTATTACGCCGACCACAAAGGGAGCGAGATCAAGCTCGCGTTTGCCGACGCGCTCGAAGTCCCGCGCGGCCCAGGGGTACCGAGCCCGATGGCGGACTGCACGATCCCTCACATCGCCTCCCCCGAAGTCATCGTCGACGAAAAAACGCGCACGATTCGCCTCTACTACCATGGGCTCAACGCGTTCATCACACAGATCTCCCGCGTCGCAGTTTCAACGGATGGACTTCACTTCGAACCCCGAGACGAAATTCTCGCCCCACCCTATTTGCGAATATTCCGATACCGCAACGCTTGGCACGGGCTCGCCATGCCCGGCAGCCTCTGGCGCAGCGACGACGGGCTCACCGGTTTCGAACCTGGCCCCGTCCTTTTCGAGCCAAACATGCGTCACGCAGCGCTTTGGTTGCGAGGCGAAACGTTGTGGGTCTTTTGGACGCGCGTCGGCGACGCCCCTGAACGTATCCTGCTTTAGACGATCGATCTCCGCGCAGACTGGTCCGAGTGGAAAGAATCGGAACCTACGGAAGTCCTGCGTCCCCAGCGCGACTACGAAGGCGCGAACGAACCGCTGTCGCCCTCCCTTCGCAGTTCGGTCGACCACTGCGTCAATCAACTTCGCGACCCGGCCATCTTCATCGAGGACGACAACGTTTATCTCGTGTATGCGGTCGCGGGAGAATCGGGGCTTGCGATCGCTCGCATTCAAGATCGCACGCCTTCAAACCGGGCAGCGAGCTTGCTCACCACGTAAAGTAAGGTGCCGCTGGCGGCCGTAGATCAAGACGTCAATACGAAATCAGGCTCACTAAAAAAACTGGAGGACAGGGATGTCGAACGAAGGACGAGTTGTACTCGAAGGACTCTCATTCCCCGAAGGCCCACGCTGGCACGACGGTCGCTTCTGGTTTTCAGACATGCATTCTCACGTGGTGGTCGCCGTCGATGAGGACGGAAACCGAGAAGACATCGTCGAAGTCAAAAACCGCCCGTCTGGTTTAGGCTGGCTACCCGATGGACGCTTGCTCGTGGTGTCGATGACCGACCGCCGACTACTCCGACTCGAACTGGACGGAAGCCTCGAAGAAGTCGCGGACCTCACGCCCTTCGCGACTCATCACTGCAACGACATGGTCGTTGACCGCGAAGGTCGCGCCTACGTTGGAAACTTTGGCTTCGACCTCGACGCGGGCCACAGCCCTACCCAAGCGAACTTGATCCTGGTGAAGCCTAACGGCGAGGCGAGCATCGCCTCTCCCGACATGTCATTCCCCAACGGCGCGGTGATCACAGAAGACGGCGGCACTCTGATTGTCGGCGAAACCTTTGGCGGCTGTTTGACCGCTTTCGACATTGCGAGCGATGGAAGCCTTACGAATCGGCGCGTGTGGGCACCGATCACCGGAGCCGTTCCTGACGGGATCTGTCTCGACGCCGATGACGGGATCTGGGTCGCGTCCCCCGTCAGTGCAGAAGTTTTTCGCGTTTTGGAAGGCGGTGAAGTCACGGACCGCATCAAAGTTTCGACCCAAGCGTTTGCTTGCATGCTGGGCGGCAGCGATGGCAAAACGCTCTTCGTCTGCACCGCCGGGAGTTCGAATCCGACCGACTGCGCGAAGAACAAGGACGGACGAATCGAAGCTTTCTCGGTCCGCGTCGAGGGAGCCGGCCGGCCTTAATGAACGCCTCGATCGACGCCCAAGCGGAAACCACTGACACGATCTCTCGCTCCACTCGCTTCTACTATGGCTTTGGCTCAGTCGCCTACGGGGTCAAGGACAACGGCTTCGTTTACTTCCTGTTGTTCTACTACAACCAGGTCCTCGGACTCCCGGGTCATTTGGCGAGCGCCGCGATCCTGATCGCACTCGTATTCGACGCCATGTCGGACCCCATCGTCGGCAATTTTTCGGACCGATTGCATTCGAAATGGGGAAGGCGCCACCCCTTCATGTACGCCGCCGCGTTCCCGGTCGCGTTCTCGTTCTACGCGCTCTGGAATCCGCCCGAACTCAGCGAAGACGGACTCTTCTACTTTCTGATGTTCAACGCTTTGCTGGTCCGCACGTTCATCACATTTTATGAAGTACCGAGTACTGCGCTTGCCCCGGAGCTCACGCCGAATTACGACGAACGCACGAAGCTTGCGGCAACGCGTCACTTCTTTGGCTGGGTCGGTGGAATTACGATGGCGGTCGTGATGTATGGCTTTCTAATGGTCAAAACGCCGGAATTCGGCGAGGGGGCCTTGAACCCGGCCGCTTATCAGACCTACGGCATTTTCGGCGCCGTGATGATCTTCATCGCAATCATGACTTCGGCCATCGGAACACACCGACACATCCCGAGCCTCATGCAGCCTCCGCCGAAACGCAAAGCGTCCATAAAGTTAAGCTTGCTTGAGGCCAAGGAGACGTTGGCGAATCGTTCGCTCTACGCGGTCTTCGGCTTTGGTTTATTTGCCGCAATGGCGGGCGGGCTCTCGGGCTCCTTGAGTATTTACTTTGGGACCTACTTCTGGGGATTCAGTCCTGGGCAGCTGGGTGTCCTGGTTCCAACCGGACTGATATCCGCAACCCTCGCGCTCAGCTTTGCTCCCTACGTTTCGCATCGCTACGGCAAAAAACGCGGTGCCATCGGGCTCTCACTCTTCGCCGCTGGCTTCGGCCCTGTCCCCTACCTGGCGCGTCTCGCTGGCCTGACGCCTGCGTCCGGCAGTACCGAACTCTTGATGCTGCTGATCGTTTACAATGTGATCGAAATTGGTTTGATCATCTCATCGACAACGTTGGTTTCGGCCATGATCGCCGACGTCGTCGAAGAGAGTGAACTCGTAACGGGGCGGCGCTCAGAAGGGATCTTCTTCGCTGCGCGTAGCTTCATTTCAAAATCGGTCTCGGGCTTGGGGATCATGCTTGGCACCCTGCTTCTCAGCGCGGTCGACTTCCCTCAAGACGCAAAGCCCGGCGAGGTGGACCCGCAAATCATCGAGAATCTCGGCTACGGATACGTACCCATGATCATCGCCCTCTATCTCTCGGCAATCGTGTGCCTCATCGGGTACAACATCACCCGAGAGGGACATCTCAAGAATGTCGAAGTTCTCGCAGCACGGCGGTCTGCCTCCTGAATTTGCGATGCATTCCCCAGGCCTCCCGCAATGCGAGTTAGGCAAGCCAACCCGAGGCGGGGTTGTCTACAACCCCCCATCACCGCGATCCCCCACACGAGTACATCAAAGGAGCCATCTGTGTTCAGAACATCCGTCACTTCCCGAACCCCTTCAGTCTGGCTGACATTGGCTTTAATTGTGTCGACTGCCGGCTGCTCCGAGAACCCGATCACCGTAGACGAACTCATCATCACGGACATCGTTGTCGGCGACGGCAACGAGGCGATCACGGGCAAGAGCGTGGGGGTCCACTACACGGGCTGGATCTACGACTGGACCGAATCGGACGGTCGCGGCGCTCGCTTCGACAGCTCCCATGACCGCGGCATCCCCTTCAATTTTGCTCCCGGCGGCGGTACCACGATCAAGGGATGGGAAGTCGGAGTGCCGGGGATGCGAGCCGGCGGCAAACGCGAGTTATTGATCCCGTCGACAATGGCGTATGGAGAGAGGGGGGGCGCTGGAGGAAAAATTCCACCAAACAGCGATTTACTCTTCGAAATCGAACTGATCCTCGTTCGCGACTAACCCGCGCACATCCGACCTCCATACAACAAAAATTAGAACCTCATCGCAAAGGAGCAAGCCATGCCGATACCGAACCGCAAAGAACTCAAAGACTGGGCCGACAACTACATCGCCCTTTGGAACGCGGGCGAAAAAGAGACGTGGCTCAAGAACTGGCGCAAGGTCGCTCCTGGCGAAGTGCGAATGCTCGACCCGGTCGGAACCCCCGAAAAACTCGGAGGCGACCAATGTTGGTCTGATTCTTGGGATCTTTTTCAAGCCCGAGTGAAGTTCAAGATCGCCGACGGATGCTTGTTCTTCAATGGAAATGAAGTCGCCTGGACGCTGGAAAATCACATCACAGCCGACAACAACACATCCATCGGCTTGAGCATCGAGACCTACCGGTTTGAGGAAGACGGCTCGGTCACCATTCGCACGTACTACAAAGTGCCGGCCCGCACCGACGACGAACTCGGCAAGATGTTCAATGAATATCTACCACTAGACTAGGACCCGCTCCACACAACTCGCGCCCAATATTAGAAAACCGTCAAAGTCACGTGATTCCAGAAGAGATGGCAAAGCCATCCATTTGGCGTGACGGGTCGCGCGACCTTCTAGTTCTCACGACGCGACGGATTACACGAAGATGAATATCCTCGCCTGGCTTCCGACTTCAGGCTTGATCGACGACTCGTCGACGCGTGCCCCCGAAAAGGCGGTCTCGCCCAACACACTCGCACTTGCTTGAGCCGCTGATACGCGCGGGCCGAAGCGGGTTGCGAATCTGGGGCCGCGTTGTTCGCCCATGGTGCCTGTCTCCTCGGAAGTGCAGTGGATCCGTCGACATCCTCGAATCCACGTTTGAACAGCCCTCTATCCGGCGAGAAAATATTGGAACGTTGTTGAATAGGGAGACGCATCACCTCGTCATACCCCGTGAGCCCGCAAGGAACGCAACGCGGGAGATGGAGGCATCATGAATCGCCAGAATCACTTTCCATCCAGACGCAATACGAAGTTGCGCCGCCGCGCTAAAGGCTTGGCAGCATCGGGCATCGTGCTCGCGATCTTCGGCTATTCGGGGAGCGCCCAGGCGAACGAGTCGTTCGAGTCAGGTTTCGAATTTGAAATTGGCCGGCTCGCGGCAAATCACCTGGCGGCGATGACACATCTTGTCTTCGGTAGACATGCCTATCGCGAAGTGGTGGTCGTCGAAGCCAAGCACCGTCCCGTCCATCGGCGCCACGTGAAGCGAGCGCATCGTCATCATGCTCGCTGTGGCCATGCCACGACCCATCGCACACACACCCCGCACGCACGCGCCCCACGCTGGAGCCACCGTGGACACGTGAAATTCGGTGGACATACACCGAGACACTACAGTGGCCGATCCCAGCGCGATCAAGGTCGTCGACACGCCATTCACCGCCCGGAGCGCCGGTGGAACAAGAAGTCGCGCTCTCCCCGTGACGGCCATCGATTCGAGCAACGCCGTCATCGTTCCGATCGGCACGACGATCGACGAGAAGGCCGTGATCGACACGAAGAGCGCGGAGGCCACCAACGAGGCGACGGTCACGACTCGCACAAGAGCCGAAACCGAAGTTAGCCGCTCGCTGCCAACCTCCTGATCCGCGGAAAGCGCGCGGACCCGGTGGGCACTGAGCCGCACCACAAAGCCTGCACTTCACACCGCTTCAATTCGAAGCGTCGTGAATGCAGGTTTTTTTTGACGTTTTCCCGAACGGCGCAAAAGCGACGATCAGACCCGGAGCACCGTCGCAGTCGCGTTGCCGCCCAAGCCGAGGCTCTGCGCCAACCCGATCTTGGCGTTTGGAACTTGACGCTCGCCCGCTTCGCCTCGGAGCTGCGACGCCACTTCGACGATCTGCCACAGTGCCTGCGCGGTCGTGGCTTCGCCAAAGCTCTGGAAGCCGCCGCTTGGGTTGATCGGGAGCTTGCCGGTAGGCATGGTGTCACCGTTCGCGACCCACTTTTCCGCAGTGCCGGGCTCGATGAAGCCCCACTCTTCGGGGAATGCAAGTTCATAATAGACGGTGTTGTCTTGCAACTCGATCAAGTCGACATCCGAAGGCTTGAGGTTCGCGGACTTCATCGCCTTCGCGACAGCGATCCGTGCTTCGCTGTGATGCGGGTTGCCCTTGCCGATGGTGCAAGCGATGTGGCGCGGAATCCCGTCATCGAAGCTCGCCGTCGCGACCGCGCTAGAAGCCACCCACACCGGCTTGCTCTTGGCCTTCTTCGCGATTTCGGGCGAACACAACACGACCGCTGCGGCACCGTCACTCACCGGACAAATTTCATAAAGCCGAAGTGGAAAGTTGACCATGGCGGAGTTCAAGACTTCGTCCATCGTAAATTCTTTGCGGAAGCGTGCATTCTCATTGAGCGCCCCAAGCTTGTGAGCCTTCACTGCAATCCGAGCCAAATCTTCTTCAGTCGTTCCGTACTGCGCCATGCGCTGGCGACAAAGAAGCGCCCAAAAGCCTGGGCCGGGCAAACCCACGCAGCGCTGGCGCAGATATTCCGGGTCGGTTGGATCTTCGAGCCCCGAGGTTTGCACGAAACCCTTGGGCATCTTTTCGCCACCCATCACCACGACGATGTCGTGCTGACCGCTGGCAACCATCATGTGTCCCACGTTGAACGCATTGGCACCGGCCGAGCATCCAGCACTCATGTTGTAAACCGGGATGCCGGTCGACCCCATGTCTTCGACGAGGTCGTTGCCGTTGAGGCCCCAACCCTTGCCGCCTGAGAAACGCGAACTCGCCGCGGCAACGGCTTCGACGTCCCGCCACTTGATGCCCGCGTCGGCCAACGCCGCTTCGGTCGCCGTGCGGCAAAGCTCGGTCACCGGTTTGTCGTTGAACTTGCCCCAGGGATGAAGCCCTTGTCCGAGGATCGCAACGTCTCTCATTTCAAATTCCTCCGCGCGCTGGTCAATGCCGCGCTAAAAATGGTTGCCCGTTCTTCGCCGGCGACTAAATCGGTCGAAATTGCCAAGAGATCACTTCGGCGCCCGTCGCATCGACCCCAAGCGGCGCGAGCACCAGTTCAACTTCGTCGCCGACGTTGATCTTGTCCGGGGTATCCGAAACGATTCGGCCTAGCACGCGTAGCCCTTCGACGAGATCCACCATCCCAACCGCAAAAGGTTCAAACGGGTCGACGATGACGACCGGCGGCGGCGGCGGATAATTTTGGATCGAAAGGCTCCAGATTTTCCCCTTCGGTCCGAACTCCGCGTCTTCGACCTTCGAAAGATCACAGTTTGGATTGTGGCAACCGGCACTGCGCGGAAAGTACGGTGTGTCGCACGTAACACAGCGCGAACCCAATAGGCGGGGTCCATTCTTGGTATCCGCGAACAACCCTTCGGCGGACTCGATCGTTTCAGTGCTCATCGCTCTTCTCTCCATCTTGCTGGCGCGGCCAAATGACTGACGTCGCGCGAATGCTTGGTACGAGACGCTCAGCCTTTGGCAGCCCGAATGAGTTCAGGCAACAACTCGAGGGCATCACCGACAACACCGAACCGCGCGTGCTGGAAGATCGCCGCTTCGGAATCTTTGTTGATCGCCGCGATCGCGTTCGACGCGCCGCAGCCCGCCATGTGCTGGCTCGCTCCCGAAATTCCGATCGCAACGTAAAGGGTGGGCTTGGTGATCTTACCGGTCAGGCCAACTTGATGACTCGAATCTACCCAGCCCTCATCGACCAATGGACGCGAAGCCCCCGCCATGCCGCCCATGGCTTCGGCGAGTTCGCGGATCAGCTTGTAGTTTTCAACCGAACCCAGACCACGGCCACCTGCGACGATGACCTCCGCATCTTCAAGCCGCGGCCCTTCGGACTTGGCAGCCTCG
>JASDVE010000304.1:0-2894 GCA_041891195.1 Myxococcota bacterium
CCGCTGTCTTGTTTGCTGCCGTCAGAAACGAAAATTTCGTCGGAGTCAATTTCGATGCCGCGCGCTCGATAGTCGTGTTCGCGAATGCCGTCGAGCAAAAAGTCGTATCCGTTTTCTGGGCCGTAGCCCCGGAAGCCCTTGTCGGTGCCCATCTCGTCTACTGCTGCATGCATCGCATCTACGACTGCGGGTGCCAAAGGCAGGGTGACGTCGCCAATGCCGAGTCGAATGATGTCGGCGTCGGGGTTGGCCTCCGCATAGGCGCGTACGCGGCGACCGATTTCCGGAAAGAGGTAGCCGGCGGCAAGTTTTTGAAAATTTTCGTTGATTCGTGCCATTGCTGTTTTGCTCCTGGAGGCTGGTTCTGACTTTTGTGTTGGATTGCGCGGTTTAGCGGGACGGTGCGAACGCTTCGAGCGCGCGCAGATCAGGGCCCGGCGCCCCGTCCGGTCGGAATGCCTGTATGCAGACGTGGTTTGCACCGGCATCGTGATGTGCCTGGATGCGATCCGCAATCACTTGCTCGTCGCCCCATGCCACGATGGCGTCGACGAGGCGGTCGCTCCCGCCGTCAGCAAAGTCGGCGTCGCCAAAGTCGAACTGCCGCAAGTTGTTCTTATAGTTGGGCAGCCCGATATAAACCTTGAGTTCCGCCCGGGCGATCGCGCGCGCCTTGGTCGCGTCGGTTTCGAGCAGCACCATTTGTTCGGGACACAACCATGCGTCGTCGCCCATGACCTGCCTCGCGCGAGCGGTGTGTTCCGGCGGCACCAGATAGGGGTGCGCGCCCGCGGTCTGGCTTGCCGCCAGACCGAGCATCTTGTCGCGCAGCGCGCCGATTACGATCGGGGCCGACTCTTTTGGCTGTGTGCCCATGTACAGTGCCTTTTCAAGGTTCTGCAAATAGTTCGTCATCGCGGTGAGTGGCTTTTGGTAATCGTGTCCGCGAATCTTACTCACGAGATGTTGGTGCGAAACGCCAAGCCCGAGCACGAATCGCCCCGGCGCCATTTCGGAGATCGTCTGTTGGGCGGCCTTCATCGTCATGGGGTCGCGGGCGTAAATGTTTGCAATCCCAGTGGCGAAGACGAGGTTTTCGGTTTTTCCAGCCAGATAGCCGATCAAAGTAAATGGATCGCGGCCCACGGCTTCGGGGATCCATAATGCGGTGTAGCCCCAGTCTTCTAGCTGGTTTGCAAAGTTGGCGGCTTCGGGTGCGGAAAAGGCATCGAGCCATGCCCATACGCCTAGTTTGCCCAAATCGGTCGACATCAATCGCTCCTCAATCACACAGGTGAACTTCAGTTTTTGCGGGGGGTCATGATAGCAGCCTGTCGAAAGAGTCTCGCCGTCGTCAGACGCGCGCCTTTTGACCGATCTCTTTGTTGCGAAAGCTCATTGTAGCTGGGCTAAAGCTTCGTCTTCGCGCTTCGATCGCGACCAAATATTACGCACCTGACCCCGCGAGATGCTGGCGGCCTGTCGAAATTATCTTGCGGGGGCGGGTTCGAGCTAGAGTCCGATTCAGTGGTATTGAAGACGCGTCAGTTCACTGGAGGGAGATCTTGGCGGGTAAGAACGGGTTTCTACTCGTAGCGGTATTGGGGGTTGGGATTGCAGGGAGCGTCGCCGGTTGGTTCGTGACAGACGCCCTCGAGGCCGACAACGACTTTTGCAATGCCTGCCATCTCCCGACTGGTGCGGTACTCCACGGTGAGATTCGCGCTGGTTTCGACGCGCTTCCAGCACACAATCTTGCGGGGGTTCACGGTTCAGCCCAGGTCGGTGATGGGGGCGACATCCGATCGTTTCGCTGCATCGATTGTCACGGGGGTGTGGGATTCGTCGGGCGGGCCAAGGTCAAGGCGCTCGCTGCAAAAGATGCGCTGGTCTGGCTCACCGGCGACTTCGACGAACCGAATCATATGCAGGTTCCGTTGAATGAGGCAGACTGCCGGCAATGTCATGCGAAGTTCGCAGAGGGGGACACGCGAGATTTCGGCGCGGTACAGTTTCACGGACTCGCGGTCCACAATGTCGATCTTGGTGTGATCTGTGTTGAATGTCATACCGCTCATGTCGGAGGAGCCGACGAGACGTCGTACTTCCTCGACGCGCCCAGCGTGCGCGAGCAATGTGGTCGCTGTCACTCAGAATTTAGGAGGAAATAACATGAACCGTGCAAGTCATCATTCATCCACTGTAGGAATCTTGGTTGCGATCGTCGCGGCGTCGGCCGCCGTTTCGGTATCCGCGTATCCCGGTGGCACGCCTGACTTCCAGACCGACGTGAGCCCGTACTGTGCGGCATGTCATTCGTATCTCGATGCAGCTTCGCTGCAAGGTGCGGGCGAGCGGGCGGAGAAAGAAGTGGTGGACCGTAAGCATCTCGCGACGATCCTTGCGGCTGAAAAAGGCTACGGCGAGTTGAGTGAGGCCGATCGCCAGACGCTCGTGGCGCATATCAAAGCTGTCGATGCCAACTCGACAATCAAGCTCGAGTTCCCGGCACAAGTCGCAAAAGGGGAAACGTTCCAGGTGACGGTTCGCGTCACCGGCGGCGCGGGCCCCGTGGTGGGTGTGGCCTTGGTGGATCGACCGCATCGGTGGGACGCGCGATCTGCGACTAGCGTGGGCTGGAAAGTGATTGGGGACCCAACGATTGTTGGTCCCGATGGATCGCCCCAGACAGAGTGGATCAACAAGCGTCCGGAGCGACAGGGTCGCAACATCACGTACGTCAACGTGACAGGCGTCGCGTCTGATGCCGTCGCCGGTACGTGGTCAAAGAGCAAAATTATCTTCAACCTGAAGGCACCTGACGAGGCTGGCGACTACCCACTGGTTGGCGCTTACTTTTACGGCACCGAAAAAGCGTCGCCGCTGGGTTATGA
>JASDVE010000305.1:0-12843 GCA_041891195.1 Myxococcota bacterium
GGTGCACCCGCAACCTGGCCGCAGATGCCGAAACGCACCCTCGGGCGCACCGGCTTCGAAGGCAGTCGCCTGATCTTTGGTTGCGGTGCTTCGCTGATGTTCCGCGCCCGCGATGCCCTACTGAATGCTGCCTACGACGCGGGCGTCAACGTCTTTGACGTCGGCTACTCCAGTTACTACTGGAACGCCGAGGAGAACCTCGCCCCCTTTGTCGGAAAGGTGCGCGACGACATCTTTCTCATCTCGAAGGCACCGGCAGAAGTCGAAGGCCTCGGCGACCAGGACACGGTGACTCCGGCCCAGGCAAAGACTGCCGCACAAGGCTGGCTCCTGGAACTCGACAAGAGTCTCGCGGCGCTGAAGGTCGACTATGTCGATGCCTACTATCAAATGGCGGCCTACAACTCATCGCTCGTAACCAGCGATGAAATGTTCCGCGCCTTTGAGACCGCCAAGCAGGCAGGCAAGACCCGTTTTCTCGGACTGAGCACACACCGAAACGCCGAGGCCGTGCTCCGCGCTGCGGTCGCCAGTGGCCGCTTCGACCTCGCGATGATCGGCGTCACACCGGCGGGCTGGTACGACTGGAAAAACAGGGCGGTACTCGCCGGAAGCAAGCCCATGGCCGACCTCGTACCCTTGTTCGACGAAGCGCGCGCTGCCGGCGTCGGTCTCATTGGTATGAAGGCGGCTCGTCATCTCGACGGCCTTCCCATGCTCGGCTGGTGGAAGAAGCCCGACGCCTTCAACGGACACTACGACGCAGAGCTCAAGAACGCGGATCTATCTCCCTACCAGAAAGCGTACGCCTACGTGCTCGAGCACGGCCTGGACGCCGTCAACGCCGACATGTCGGAGATGCTCCACCTCCAGGAGAACGCGTTGGCGGCGACAACCTCAAAGACCTATTTCGTTTAGTCACATTGGGCCTCTCTCAGTTCCTGATCCGCCCGCTCCAAACGCACTCCGAAAAGATCCGCCTAACTTGGCGACAGAGACTTTTGTGGGAGTCTGGGCTTTCAAGGTCTCGAACCCGCAGTCTCCGGTTCGGATCCGCGCAAGCGTGAAAGCCAACACCCCGCGAATTCGCGGGGTTTTCTCAAGCTGTGCCCGACAGCGCGCGAGAAGTCTCCGCACCTACAGACCAAATGGCGGAGAGAGTGGGATTCGAACCCACGGTAGGTTTCCCTACACACGCTTTCCAAGCGTGCGCCTTAAGCCACTCGGCCATCTCTCCGGATATTCGTGCTGTATGTCGACCCGCGCTGCGTAATGGCTCCACTTGTGCCAGCGAATGAATCACCCGCACAACAAGTATCGACATCACCTTGCAGCGCTTGAACCCTTCATCATCGATGCTCAAAAAAGCAGCTGCGACCTAAACGTGCTCTGCCCCGCAAAAATGAAAAACGCCAGCGGCGGAGGCTCCAACGGCGGCGCCTTTTATGAATGGCGGAGAGGGAGGGATTCGAACCCTCGATAGGAGTAAACCTATACACCCTTAGCAGGGGCGCGCTTTCAGCCGCTCAGCCACCTCTCCGCGCGCGCGAGACCATAACGAATCGAACCGTTCCCGCAGCTCGAAGTTCCCCGGATTTCTTAGGATTTTGCAGACTCACCGCTCCCGCAGATTGGGCGAAGCCCCAACGGAGGGCAGTGGGCCTGCGGACGAGACCAGAGGCCTCTGTGGAAACGCGACCGCTCGTGCGCGCTGCTCTTTGTGGATGGCGGAGAGGGAGGGATTCGAACCCTCGGAGGACGTGAATCCTCGCTAGTTTTCAAGACTAGTGCATTCAACCGCTCTGCCACCTCTCCGGCAATCTTCCAGCAGAACCGGGATTGTGGGAGGAAATCGGTGTTTTCGATTTCCGCGCCGCCCCCGGACCGAGCGGAGGCAGATCGTAGCAAGCCGGGGGCGATTGTTGGTCGCCCCTGGCGAGAAACCCGAGCCACAAAGCGAGCGAATTGCCAAGGCTGTGTGGTTCTCAAAGCGGCGCTGTGCTTCTCTACGGCCCATAATGCTGGATTCGAAATCGATTGGTGCACGTCGCGACGAAATCACAGAGAGCTGCCGCAACCGGGGGCTTTCGTCGATCGACGTCGATTCTATTGTTTCTATATACGTGGAGCACAACGCACTGGTGACCCAGCTCGGCGAGGTCAACCGCCAGCGCAACGAACACCAGAAGTCCGGCAAGCGGAAGATGGACGACGCGGAGCGAGAGGCCCACACCGCGGCCGGCCGCGAGTTCAAAGACCGCGTTGGCGAGATCGAAGAACAGCTGCGCGAATCCGAAGCGCGTCTCAACACCGGACTGAGAAGCCTTCCCAACTACACCCACCCAGCAAGTCCGGTGGGCGGCGAAGAAGCGTTTCGCATCATCTCTCATTCGGGGGACGTGCCGCAGTTCGATTTCCAACCCAAAGACCATCTGCAGATCTGCGCCGATCTCGACCTCGTCGACTTCGAGAGCGCGGCCAAAGTCGCGGGTTCAAAGTGGTACTACCTCAAAAACGAAGCGTCGCTGCTCGACCTTGCCCTGCAACGCTTCGCCCTCGACATTTTGATGGAAGAGGGTTTTACGCCGGTCACCACCCCCGACGTCGCAAGACCCGAAATTATCGAAGGGCTTGGCTTCAACCCGCGTGGTGAAGAAAGCCAGATCTATTCCATTGAAGGTCATGACCTTTGCCTTGTGGGCACGGCTGAGATCACGGTCGGCGGTATGTACGCGGACACGATTTTCGACGAAGCCGATTTGCCCCTCAAGGTGGCCGGTCTTTCGCATTGCTTCCGCACCGAAGCGGGCGCTGCGGGTAGAGAGAGTAAGGGCCTGTATCGCGTGCATCAGTTTTCGAAGACTGAAATGTTCGTATTCACGACTCCCGAGCAGTCGGAAGAACAACACCAGGACCTGCTCCGCATCGAACAGCGCATTTTCGACGCGCTCGAACTTCCGTACCGCGTCATCGACATCGCGACCGGTGATTTGGGCGCGCCCGCGTATCGCAAGTTTGACCTCGAAGCATGGATGCCCGGTCGAGGCGAAAACGGCGACTGGGGAGAGATCACGAGTACGTCGAACTGCACCGATTTCCAGGCACGACGCCTTAAAATTCGCTTCCGCCGCAAGGGCAGCAAGAAGAACGAGATCGTCCACACGCTAAACGGCACCGCGATCTCGAACGCGCGCGCGATTTTGGCGCTTCTCGAAATTCACCAACGCGCCGACGGAAGCGTCGCGATCCCCAAGGCCCTGCAACCCTTCATGGGTCGGGACTCCATTGGCCCTCGCTGAACAGGCTGAGCAAAAGGGCGATGGGGAGCCAAACCCTTCCCTCGTTCTCGGCACCGCGGGCCACATCGATCACGGCAAGACGAGCCTCATTCATCAGCTCACGGGGACCAACACCGACCGCTTGCCGGAAGAAAAAGCGCGTGGCATTACGATCGATCTCGGCTTCGCAGTGCTTGAGCTCGACGGTGGCACGCGCGTCGCGGTAGTCGACGTGCCGGGGCACGAAAAGCTCGTTCGCACGATGGTGTCGGGTGCGGCGGGGATGGACATGGTTCTTCTCGTTGTCGCGGCCGACGAAGGGGTGATGCCGCAGACGCGGGAGCACGTTGCGATTTGCGATTTGCTCGCGATCGAGAACGCGGTCGTCGCACTGACGAAGAGTGACCTTGCAGACGAAGACGTCCTCGAACTCGCCCAAGAAGAAGTCGCAGAACTCTTGGCGCCAACGACGTTGCACGGTGCACAGATGGTTCCGGTTTCGTCTCAGACCGGCGCTGGCATCGACGATCTACGCGCGGCCCTTCTCTCGCTCGTACAGAACACAACCCCGCGCACACCTCGCTATGGACCGAGTCGTCTTTCCGTCGACCGCGCCTTTGCGATGAAGGGTTTCGGCACGGTCGTAACGGGCACACTACTCGGGGGCGACTTCAAGGCTGGCGACAACCTCGAAATCCATCCAAAGGAAACCAAGGCTCGGGTGCGCGGCCTGCAAAGCCACGGTGAAGCACGCGATCGCGTTGGGCCGGGCTCACGCTGCGCGGTCAACTTGCAAGGCGTTGAGGTGGGCGAGCTTTCGCGCGGAGACGTACTGGCAAAGGCGGGCTCAGTCGTTTCGACCACGGCGTTCGATGTCGAAATTGGATGGCTCGACTCTTCGCCCGAATACGAAGGCACGGTTGCAATCGAACTCCTTACCGGCACCGCGGAAAGACGAGCGCGGCTCGCGCCGATTGGCGCCGACCGCTTTGTTCCCGGCGAGCATGCGTTTGCGCGGGTCCATGTCGACGGCGATCCTGTTCCACTCATGATCGGCGACCGCTTCATCGCCCGGGGCTTTGCCCGCAACGCCGGCACCGGCGGAACGCTCGGCGGTGGCGTCGTGCTCGACGTCGCCCCGCCGCACCGACGTCGGAGCGACCCGGCACTGGTTCGCGAGCTCGGTGTGTTGCATCAGGGCGGGAATGCCGAAGGCATTCGCGAACGCGTGATGCGCACCGGCATGACGGGCGCGGTTGAACCCGACCTCGCAATTGAGATGGGGCTCTCCCACAAAGAACTACAGCAAGCCATTTCGAAACTCGAAGACGACGCAACGCTCGTGCGCGCGGGCGGCCAGCGCTGGTTTGGCGCCGCCGTTGTCGCGCGGATGGAAGCGCGGCTTCTCGAAGTGCTCGACGCCTACCACATCGCCGAACCGCTCCGGCCGGGCATGAGCCGCGGAACCCTGCGCGGCCAACTCCCCGAAAACGTCCGCCCCGAAGGCGCGGAGCTTGCAATTCAAAGACTCGAAGAACGAGACGCGCTTTGCGTCGCGGGAGAGTTTGCGTGGCGCAAAGACTTTGAACCCACCCTCGACGCAGACTCCGAAGTCGCCATCACAAAGATTCGCGAGCAATCAAAGGGTGCGGCACTCGAACCGCTTTCGGGTAGAGATTGGTCTGAACAACTTGGAGTCTCCCAAGAAAAGTTTCGCGACTTGATGGCGTATCTCGAACGCAACGAAGAAGTGGTGCGCGCCCCCGGCGACTTATTCTTCGACCGCCCGTCCGTTGACGCGCTCAAACAACGTGTCCTCGATCACTTCAGCCAGCACGAAGAGATGGACACCAAGACGTACAAAGAGATCATCGGGACGACTCGCCGCACCGCGATGCCCTTGATGGAGCTCCTCGATGACCTGCACATCACCCGGAGAGTGGGCGAAGTTCGAGTACTCCGTAGCGGCTAGAACGACCGCGATTTCGGTGACAACAAGAACGAGAACGAGAACGACAACAAGGAACGCGACGGCGCGTCCGGGCCCTTCGGCTTGCTCTCGGCGCGTCCACGCAGAAGCTTTAAATTCCGCGCAAACGCAATCGCCGAAGCGGTCTGGCGATCAACCCAGGGCGGGACGCCTCGCGCTATGAAGCGTTGGCGGCGCGACGAACGAGTTCGAGAAAGTCGAACGCCAAAGGCCCTTCACCAGGGAAGATCCCCAGGTAAAGCGTCACGACGACACACACGCCAATGGCGACAACCGCCATAAACGGCGGCGAAGTCGCTGTGCCACCGTGTGCCGTGCGAATGTACATCGCAGTTGCGATGCGGAGATAGGCTGCGAAAAGCACAATCGAGGACAGCCCCATGATGATCGTCAATACGATCTGGCCGTCACCAATGGCAACAGTCAAAAGCGACATACGGCTCACAAACCCTGAAGTTCCGGGCACGCCCGCAAGCGCGAGCAACAACACGATCATCGCCCCAGCAATAATCGGGCGCTTCGCGGCGAGACCATTGTAGTCCCCAATGCTCTCCCAACGATTGTGGATCGTCGAGATCGCGGCAACAACCGCGAGCACCCCAGCTTGCATCACGACAAACGTCGAAATTTCGACAATCGCGGCAAATCGGCCGTCACTTCCCGAAATACACAGCGCCCCAAGCAAGAAGCCCGCGTGCGCGACCGCCCCATAGGCGAACAGACGTTTAATATTTTGTTCGCGGAGCGCCATCACCGCCCCCGCGAGCATACTTACAGCCGCCAGAACGGTGAGGGTAAGTCGCAAATTGTCGAGTTCCGCCACGTTGAAGGTGTCAAACACCCTTGTCAGTGCAAACGCAGAAGCGCCAAAGACCGCGAACGGGATAAAGATGAGCGTTGCGGTGGGCGCACTGGATGCGACACCAAGAGACGACTGATGAAAGGGAAATAGGCTGATTCGCGTGAGCATCCCGACCAGCAGCAGCGCGGCACCCGCGAAGAGCAGGCCACCGCCGGAGTCGATCGCCTCGCGGATCCCCGGGTAGTCGAAGTGCCCGGTCGCGCCGTAGATCAGCGCGATGCCATAGAGGGAAAGTGCGCTTGAAAAACCGCCGCTCACGAACGCATCCATCCCGGCTTGATTGCTTTGTTTCCGATCGCGATCGAAACCTGCAAGAACGTAGAAGGGAAGACTCATCAACTCCATGGCGAAAAACAGCATGATGAGATTCGCAGCGCACACGACGGCGAGAGCTCCCGCGAGCGAAAACAAGAGCAACGGATAGAACTCACCGAAGTGAAGTTTCACCTCCGACAAAGCTCCGAGGGAAACCCACAGCGTCAACAAAGCGCCCGCGCAAAGCAGCGTCATCGCAAAGCTCGCCTGGGAGTCGACGATCAGCATTGAAGCCGGCGTGGCGATCAGCCGAGGCTCGTACTCAAAGTTCAAGGCGGCGATTGCGAGTGCGACGAGTAGAACAAACCCGGTGAGCGAAGACAGTAACGAGCCTTTAAGTCCACCGAGACCTCGCTCTTTGTCCACGTCACCAATACGCATCAAAAGGGCGTCCACGAGCAACACCAGTACGCTCGAACCCGCGACAATCCATAACGGAGCCAGTGCCTGCAAGATGCTCGGCATTCCGATCATGGCGAGTGGGTCCGGCTGCGAGGGATCGCGTTCAATACCGTCAGGTTTGGGCGCACCAGGCCTTCGCGTTCATTTGGAGCGGCCCGGCGATCCATTGCGCTGAGGAGTAGACCCACCGCGGGCTCCACCCGGCGAAGTATCGGACTCGGATAAACGCCAACCCAAAACAACGGAAGCACGAGCAGAAGAACGACCGCGCGTTCCCTCAATGAGAAGTCAATCAGGCCGAGGTTCTCTGCCTGTTCGAGTGGGCCGAGCATGATCCTGCTGGCCGCGCGCAACAGTGTGCTCGCCACCAACACCATGCCGGCGAGCGCAATCATGGCGCCCCACGCTCCCGCGGAATAAATGCCCAGGAAAACCAAGAAGGACCCGACAAAGCCCCCCGTTCCGGGAAACCCAATGTGACTGATCACGGCGAGTGCAAAGAGCGCGGCACAAATAGGCATCGGCTTTGCGAGGCCACCGAAGTCGGAAACAAGTCGGGTCGAACGACGCTCAATGAGAAAGCCAAGCAAGACGTAGAGCGCGGTGATCGACAGGGCATGGCTCACCATCGAAATCACAGAGCCCACCATGGCGTGGCGATTCAAGCTCATGATCCCAAGCACGATAAAGCTGAGATGGGCAAGTGAGACATACCCGATAAGTCGCTTCGCATCTCGCTGGCCCAATGCGAGCAAGCCACTGAGCACGATTCCCAAAAGTGCGATGTTGGTAATCCATGGGCCGGCGACTCGAGCCGCGTCGGGAAACAACGGAAGCGCGACGCGGAGAAAAGCAAACGCTCCGAGTTTGACTACCAACGCAGAAACCAAAATTGAACCCGAGGTCGGGGCTTCGTTTTGAGCGTTGTTGTACCAGCCGTGAAGCGGAACGAGTGGAATCTTTATCGCAAACGCGAGGGCTACCGCGGCGAACAACCACAGCTGCGTTTGCCACCAGGGTGTATTTGAAGTTGCCTCGGTTGCAATCTGGGTGCTCAGCAAGCCGAGCGCGTCCGCGTTGCCAAGGCTGACGAGGTCAAAGTTGAACACGCCTCCCTGTTCAAAATTGATTCGCCCGACGATCAATACCGCGATAAGAAACAAAAAGGAGCTCGCGACGCCAAACATCAAATACTTGATCGCCGCGGTCAGTCCTGATGCTCCACCCCAACGGCCAACAATGAAGAAACTCGAAACGAGTGCCAGTTCCCAGAAGCAGTAGAGCCCGATCACGTTGAGGGAGACGAGGGCACCGTTCATGCCGGTTTCAAGAAGCAGGAGAAACACCGCATAGCTCTCGAGTGTCTCGTCCACTTCGTTCCAAGAACTGACGATCGTAAGTGGAACGACAAAGCTCGTAAGCAGGACAAGAACGAGGCTAATTCCATCAATCCCGACGAAGTAGTTGACGCCGAGGCTTGGCATCCACGACACGTGTTCAACGAGCTGATAGCCGGTGATCTCGGGATCAAAGCCTTGCCACAACCCCGCCACCGCCAGAACGAAGGTCAGCGTTGAAGTCCCGAGTGCGACCCATCGCCAAACGCTTCCCGGCAAACCTGCAGCGTCGAAGAGTGTATTGGTAATGATTCTCTGAGCGAGGAGTCCCACTGCCGCGAGCGCGGGCAGAAATACGACCCAGCTAATGCTGTTGGGATCAGCGAATACGGGCACGCTACTGGGCCCCCATCGCGATGAGGACCAACGCGCCGATCAGTACCCACAGTGCGTGAAGATGGGAATGATCTCCGGTCGACCCTGCGGCCGGAGTCTTTGAGAATCGATCAGCAATACCCGAAACCCGCTCGCTCCGCAGATGCGCAATCACGCCTGCGATCGTGAATGATCGCTCAAACAACAAACGCGAAAGCGCGCTCAATGGAGTCGCGACGTAACGCTCCAACAAGCCACCGACATCATGTCCCTGTAACGCTTGCTGCACAGGCGAAAGCTTCGCATTGATCTTGATGCGCGCCCGGGGAAAGCGGATATAGAACAAGTACGTGGTCGAGAAGCCGATCAGGGTCGCAAGCACGGACCCCGCCACCAACTGCCATCTCAGACTGGAATCGATGAGGTCGCCTTCAATGTGTTGAAGCGTCGCGCCCAAAAAGTGCCTAAGGCTCTCAGACTCTTGCACGCCTCCGAGCAACAGGTCTCCCCAGATCTGGGCTGGGTTGAGGGCAACCCCCAGCAACGTCAACCCCGCGAGCCCATAAATAGGAAGCATGAAGCGCAGCTCGGGGTCGGCGAACTCGCCGCGAAAGCCAAGTGGCGTCCGGACCGAACTCCAGAAAATTCCCGCTAGAAATCGCGTGATGGCCCAGCTCACGAGTAGTGTTGCAACGAGTGCCAAGGCGAAGATGACTTTCGAGCCCGGTACGTGCTCGGCACCAAAAGCCGACGCGATGGCTTGCTCCCGCGCAAGAAACACAGCCGGTGACAACACGCCCATCAAGACCATGAGCTGGGTGACGACGAGTCGCACGTTAAGCCCACCCATGCGCCGGATGTCGCGCTCGCCATCGAGCCGATAGATCACCGAGCCGGCGCAAAGAATGAGTAGCGCCTGCACCATGACGGCAATCACGAGCTGAAAGATGGCCGCGCTATAGACCCCGCATCCAATCGCGATAAACGCAAAGCCAAACTGAGAAACCGCGACGGCAATCAGGATCGCAACAAGGTCACGCTGTGCGAGGGCCGAAGCCGCTCCGATCACGGCCGTCAAGGCGCCCGCCCAAGCGATCCCGTGCATCACGGTGGGGGTCTCAACGATCAAGAACGAAAAGCGGCAGCATAGATAGATGCCCGTCGACGCAGAAATGACGCACATCGCTGCCGCTGGAGCCGGGGAACGTGCGATGCCCGAAAGCGCGAAAGCGAACGGAAGCTGTGCGGATCGGCCACAAGCCGCGAGCGCGATGCCCAACGTCAGCATGCTTACGATGCGAACCTCGATCCCGAACGGCAGCACAGTCGTCGCATCCAAGTGTGGCGCGATCCCAGCCTGCACGGCGCTCAAGCTCGCGGCATGAGGGCCCGCGCCTGAAAGCAACCAAAAGAGGCCCACGAAACTTCCCATAAGCATTGCATCGAGGGCAACGTTTAACCCCATGCTTCGCAGTGCGGCACGACTTCCGCGAGGCTCCGAGTACCAAAAACCAATCATCAGAGCCGACCCGAAGCCGGTTCCGATCCAACCTGCAAGAATGACGAGCAGATTTTCACCCAGCACCAATACGAGCAAACTCGAAAGAACGAAACTCGCATAGGTAAAGAACCGCTGATAGCCCGAGTCGGACCGCTTGTCCGTGTCCATGAACGCGAGGCCATAGATGAAGATGGCTGCGCTCGTCGCGAGGACGACGAGGGTTACGACGCCGGACAGCGGGTCGAAGCGAAAAGCAAAGTCTGCACTGAACGTCTCTTCGGCGACGCCGAGCCCCATCCAACTCCAAACGGTATCGAGTTGGACCCGCGCTTCCGGGGCGAGTGAAATCAGTTCCGCAAACGACGCACACGCAAATAGAAACGAGAATGCGATCGGAACAAGGGTCAGCACCATCACCCATGACTTGCTTATGCTGCGACGGAAAAAAAACAGGATCGCGGCTTGCAAGATCGTTCCAAACAGCGGCAGCAATACGATCCAGCGCAGCAAGGTCGGTGCTTCGTTGCCGTCTACCATGAGCCCGAACCGAAGGCGCGAGACGATCTACGTCGGGCAATCAAGAGAGCGAGCCCAACGAACGCTTGCGCAATCGCAACGCTATAGACCATCACTGCAAAGCCCCGCCCCGCAACGTCGCTCCCGGGCGCGCGAGCAAAATCGAATGCGGTCAAGGCGAGGATGGCAGAGCAGATCATCAACTCAAAACTCAAGAACGAGGACAGAGTATTTCGTCGCAGTATCACACCCACGATAGCCAGGCAGAAAAGGCCGGCGGATAACCAAAGTGCGACAGTCGCCCCAGCCATTCAGCCGCTCCCCCTGCTCGCGAGAAAACCTGCGCCCACCGCAGACGCGAGCAACACCAAGCCAAGGGCAAGTAGCGCCAGCCCGTTGTCGACGATGACGCTCAGCCCAACGGCTTCGAATGCGTTTGCATGAGGGACGGCCGATGCAAGCGTCATGATCTGATCCGCCGCGAGTGTCGGGGGAAGAACATCCAACAAATTGACGAGCAGGCCCCCCATTGCGCACGCGCCTGCGACCCCGAACACGGCCACGAGCCAATGCCATGAAGGCTCACTTGGGTCCGTAGCGTTTGCGGGGTCCACAACCGTATCCATCGCGAATAAGCAGACCAACCCCAGGCTTGAAGCAAATAACAATTGTGCGATCGCAACCACCGTCGCACCGATCCCCAACAACACACCCACCAAGGCAAACATGCTCACGAGGAAGCACGCGAGACTGGCCCGGGAACTCGACGTCCCCAAAAGCGCAATCGCTGCAGCGACCAGCACGACTGCACAGTTCGTATAGAGGAAAAAGGCGCTCATCGTCAGGATCCGCCGCCAACCAGCATGGCGCCCGTGATCCACAAATTGACTACGCAAGCCGGAATCAGGCCCCACGAGCAAAGCCTTAGCGAGCCTGCGAATGAAAGTGCAGCGAGACGTCGGCGCAAGGGCTCAAGCAAAAGGGTGACGAGCATGACCTTGGTGATGAAGACCCCGATGTGGATCGCCATCGTGAGCAGGGTTGCAAACCCGTTTCCGAAGAACTCCGCGACTTCTCCGATGATGATGTCTGCGGGAACAAGCGGGATCGCACCTGCGCCTAAGAACAGCGCCACAAGAACACTCGCCGTCAACACATGGGTGAGATGTTCGGCAGTGCGCAGCCAAAACTGCCCTACGCCGTCCACACGATCCTGAAACCCGGGCGACGATGTTGCGTTCGAAATACTGGGCGTACCGAGTGCACACAAGACAAACAGCCCGAGCGAGACAGGCTGAAGGAACAAGCCCCAACTCGGGATCCGCAGGCTTTGCAGTGCGGGAAGCGATGGCCCAAAGAAGTCACCAATCGATTGGCTTTGCTCCTGTGCGACCACCATCGTGAGCGGGCTCAGAGTTTGAAACACCATGGTCAGGGCAGCGAGGGAAAGCGCGCTGCCCGCAGCGTATGAAATCGCCAGGATCGCATGTTGGAGCCGATGCGCGGGGTCGGCAATGAGGGCCGATGAACCATAGATCGCGAGCATCGCTGCACCGACGAGCCACACAACGCCCCATTCAATGTCAGCGACGACGAGTGAAACCAAGACGCCATCGAAGTCGTAACGCGAACCGAACGGAATGACCGCAAATGCTGCAAGCGGTGCAATCAGAACAAGAAGCGGCGCCGCAGAAGTCGCCCAACGCTTTTTGTCTTCTTCAGTCCGACTGTCACGAGTGATGGAGTCCAGAAATTGGGCCAACGGTTGAAGCAAGCCGATCACCGGGTGGCGCGAAAAGTGCCCCGTACCCGCAACGGCGCGCGAACCCACCCGCGCCAGTAGTTTCGCGCGAGCCGGTACCAAGAATCCCAACACAACCGTCGAGATCAGAATCACCTTGAACCCTACGCCCAGCAGCATTCGACGTCGCCTCCAACGCGTTTGAGCACTCTGTCCGCTCGGTTAGTCCAGCAGCCCAGACGCTTCGTTCGTCACAGGGGAATCGGGGGCGTTAGAAACTGAGCCGCGCGCCCATGAATAGAAGACACCCGTGATCAGGCAGAAGCCCAGCACCAACATCACGAGTAAACCCGAAAGACCGGCACTGCGAACGCTGGCGCCCCATAAATAGAAGTAAAAGACGCCAGCGTGGAGCGACAACCCCACTACGGCCAACAAAAAATTGCGAGAGGTCGAGGTGCGCCCTCGGTCGGCGGGCACGCGCGTCACCTTCTCCGCCGCCGGCTGCTTGCCGACTGACTTGCGA
>JASDVE010000306.1:0-2881 GCA_041891195.1 Myxococcota bacterium
GTAGGTCGCAATTGTTCACTGCAGCGCGTTCGTAAATGTCGCGTGCGTCATCGAAGCGATCCGTTTCAACGAGGGACTTGCCAATCGGTTGGCCGGCAGCGGCGAGGAACGTGTACGCCATCGCGCCGCCGATCCCGATCACGTCAGCGCGTTCAATCAAGGCTTCGAGCACGCCAAGCTTGTCCGACACTTTTGCTCCACCGAGCAAGCACATGAAGGGGCGCTCGGGTGTGAAAAGACGGTCGAGGTTTACGGTTTCGCTCCGCAGCAAGTCGCCCGCCGCGACGTTTTCGAAGCGCGCCACCATGCCCGCTGTCGAAGCGTGGGCGCGGTGCGCGGTACCGAAGGCGTCATTCACATAGACATCCGCAAGCGCTGCGAGGCCTTGGGCAAATTCGGGATCGTTCTTCGTTTCACCGTCGTGGAAGCGGAGGTTTTCGAGGAGTGCGATGTCACCGTCGGCGAGATTCGCGACCGCAGTTTCAGCAGGCGCCCCCACGCAGTCTTCTGCGAAGTGAACCGGGCGTCCGAGTCGGGAAGCAAGGGCTTCGGAAACCGGCTGAAGTGAAAATGCCGGGTCGCGCTTGCCTTTGGGCCGGCCGAGGTGAGAACTCAATACGACCCGCGCACCCGCGCTCAGCAGCTTGCGCAGCGTGGGAAGCGAGGCTTCGATGCGCGTGGCGTCCGCGATTGCGCCGTCCCGGATCGGGACATTGAGATCGGCGCGAACGAAAACGCGCTTGCCTCTTACGCCGACTTCCTGAAGGAGGTTATCCAGGCCCCGTAAACTCATCGTTCCGTGGTTCTCCCGCTCGTTGGGGTCATTCGCTCGTGCATGTTTAGGCGCCAAAGGGGGATGGGGTTCGTGCCAGATGGGTTTAAGGCCGCGCAATACTATGCGAGCCCTCAGGACCTGCCAAGTGACTGCTCTTATTTCACTTTTTACTCGGCTTTGTGGTGCCGATGTCGCAAATGGGGGCATCCTCGCGCTTGCTGTCGGCACAACGCTCGGTCGTGCCGCTAAGATGCGTGAATTGCCCGGGGGAGGGGGTAGGTTCGTTGCAAGCAGAATCATCGCGCACGTCGAGCACACTTCGGCGCGACGTCTGGCGTCGAGTCGGAATGCTCGTTGTGGGAATCGTGATTCTCCTTGTGCTGCTGCGCCAAGGCGTTGCTCCGCTCGCCTCCTTGGATGCGGTGACCCGCGCGCATCCGACCGTCGAAGGAACGATCAAGGTCAAAGGCATCTCGGCTGCGACGACTGTGCGCCGTGACGCCCGGGGCGCCCCGCACATTACAGCGCGCAAAGCGCCGGACGGGTGGTTCGGGCTCGGGCTTGTTCACGCCCAAGACCGACTCGGCCAAATGTTGTGGCTACGAAGGCTCGCACGAGGCACGAGCGCAGAAGTCACCGGGCGTGACGGACTGCCTGTCGATCGGATTATGCGAACGATCGGCATTGGCCACCACGCCGACGCCGAAGCAAAAAACTTAACCGCAGAAAACTCGCAAGCGTTGTTCGCCTATGTGGCGGGCATTAACGCCAGGTTCTCGCGCTTGGACGCCGCCACAATTCGACCGTTACAGGGCGCTTCCTCTTCAGCTCTTGAAGAACCGCCTTGGTCGCCCGCAGATAGCATCGCGGTACTGAAGTTGTTGAGTTGGTCGATGGGGCCGTCTCTGGAGTCGGGGGTCGTGTTTCAAGACCTCGTCGAAGCACTCGGGAGCGTGGGCGCACGCCCGTTAATGCCCACGGGTCTGGGCATGAAAGGCATCGGCCTCGCTTTTGAACTCCCTGGGAAAAAACCGCAACCCAAACTTCGAAAGGGCGTAACGAGCCCCGTTGCAAGTGACATGTCTCGAGCGCGGGCCCAACTTGCAGCCACCGTGCTGCGGGTCGGTGCTTGGGTGATTGCCGCCGACGCATCGCAGAGTGGCGCGCCGCTGCTCGCTGCGGAGTTTCACTTGAGCCCCACCGCGCCCGGCCTGCTTTACGAAGCACAGATTTCGGCAGACCAGGGTGAGGGAAGCCTTGATGTCATCGGGGTCACGGTACCCGGGGTGCCTGTGTTTTGGACCGGTCGCAATTCGGACGTGGCTTGGGCGCTGACACCTGGACGCGTCAACACGACTCAGCTCTACGAAGAAACCCTGCGCGACAACGGAGACGTCCGCGAATTTCAAAGCGGCTCCAGGTGGGCACCGCTGAAGCTTCGAACCGAAGTGATTCGGGTGCGTCGGCTCGGTGGCGAAGTTGCAGAAGAAGAACTCGTTGTCGAGAGCACGGGGCACGGCCCTCTCATCAACGGCTTGGTCGGCGGCGAGCGGCTGCCCATGGCACTCGACTGGCTGGGTGCGGGGCGAGGCGATGGTATGCGTTCGCTGATGCGGCTCGTTCATGCCATCGACGCAAGTCAGCTCGTCGAAATTCTCGCGGACCATCGTGAGCCGGTCCTCGCGGTTACCTATGCAGACCGTGCGGGTGCGGCGGGCTGGCAGTTGGCGGGATGGATCCCGAGGCGGCTTCTCGGGGCCGCAAACCTACCGACGCCCGGACGCCAAAAGGGTTTTAACTGGGAAGACCGCTTGCGCTACGCGTCGCTTCCATCGCGGCCCACCCTCGAAGAGGGGGTTCGTTTCGTCATCGCGGCCGACAACCCGCTCATCGAAGGGAGCAGCGGTCGGTTGATCGAGTGGAACTGGCGCACCGGCAGCCGAAGCAAACGCATTGAACGCGCGCTCTCGCGTCTTACGAGTCAAGGTCCCATCAGCTTGCGTGAGTTGGCGGGGTCGCAGACTCGACTTACCTTGCAACTGAGTCCGCGTGTCACCCAGGCGCTCGAATCGTTGATCGCCCAAGGAACGCCGCTCAGTCCCGAAG
>JASDVE010000307.1:0-2875 GCA_041891195.1 Myxococcota bacterium
GGCTCGGGAGATTTTGCGACGTAGTGAGGCGGGGAAGAAGGGAAGGCTGCCGAAGGAAACGGGACGAAACTGAGTAGTTATTTTTGAATTATTTGGGACGCCACGTCAGATACACGAAGGGGTGCCGGCCAATGGCTTCCGGCTTGCGGGGCATCGCGCTTGGGCGTGGGGGCTTGGCGTCGATCGATTTTGCGTTGGTTGAGGAGGGGGATTAGAAGCGCCACCAATTGGATTGTTTTTTGAGGCGAGGGCGGCAGCTATTGAGTTGGGTTCTGTACTGGATTGCCAGGGTGTTGACTCGGCTGGCGACAGTTAAGAGCCATTGTTTTTTGTGGTGAGTTCCGCGGTTGAAGCCTCCGGCGCCTTCGTGGTAGGCGAGGTAAAGGGTTCCGGTCTGGGTCTTGTCGATATTTGCATGGGCGGCGACTCGGTCCAAGTACCAGCCGACGAATCGAGTGGCGTCGCCAAAGCGGTCACGCCGGGCGAGGGACTTCGCTTCGACGCGGCGGTAGAGATCCCATGTTGAGTTTAGAACTTGGGCGTAGCCGTAGGCCGAAGAGGGGCGAGTCCACGGGATGAAGCCGAGGAGCTTCTGTCGTGGTGGGCGTGCGGAGGCGCGGAAACTCGACTCCTGGAAGATCACGGCCATTTGGGTTGCCTGGTCGATGTTCCAGCGCTTTTCCGCTGCGAGGGTGGAGCGATACCAGCTGGGGCGCTCGGTGAAGATCTCGCACAGATCGTGAGGGTTACGTGGTGGTGTGACGCAGCCGGGTAGCCACCACGCAACCGCGGTGACGGCCCCAATCACAACTATCGTTCGAACCCATTGTTTACGGCGGCCAGAAGTCAAGAACGAAAGCTAACGCGGACGACGACTCGGCGTTGATCCTGCGCAACGAATAATCCATACTTGGCCATGTCCCGCTCGATCTAGACCATGGTTTCAACGCGGCGCGCGCGGCAACCGTAGAACCAACCGACGCACTGATCCCGCTGAACATCGAACCACAATCCGCACCCGCAATTACGCCGCACGCATCGACCTACCTGGAGCCGCCGATCGGTGGCTACTGGGCGAGGAGCCAAATGAGTCAGACGGAATCCCAAGAGCCCCAGGTGGCTGACGTTCCCACCGAAGATGCAGGTGAACTTGCACAGCCGGCTGGGGAGGCGGGAAACGCAGTGAGCGCTGGGCTCTCTGGATATGGCGTCAAGCTGCAAGCGTTTGAAGGCCCCCTCGACTTGCTGCTGCATCTCATTCGCCAGAATGAAGTTGAGATCACCGACATTCCAATTGCGCAAGTTGCAGCACAGTACCTCGAGTACCTTGAGATCATGCAGTCCCTCGACATCGACATCGCCGCCGAATACCTCGTGATGGCCGCGTCGCTTGCGCACATCAAGTCGCGTATGTTGCTACCGCCAACCGACGAAGAAATCGAAGAGGACGACATCGATCC
Source organism: Myxococcota bacterium (assembly GCA_041891195.1). Taxonomy (GTDB): domain Bacteria; phylum Myxococcota_A; class UBA9160; order UBA9160; family UBA4427; genus DUBZ01. The sequence goes on from JASDVE010000307.1 coordinate 1,461, forward strand.
GCGTGCCGAACTCGTCGCACGCTTGCTCGAATACCAACGCTACAAAGAAGTCGCCGAGGCGTTGGGGAAAAGGCGGTGGCTTGGTCGCGACGTTTACGACGCGAAGGGCATGGGGCTAGAGAAGGTTCCGGATTCCGAGCGAGAGATCGAAGTCGGCCTGTTCGAATTGATCGAGGCGTTCCGCGTGGTCTTGCGCGGACCGGACAAAGAAGTTCTCACCAACTTGCACGTCGTCGAGTCCGAAGAAATTACCGTACGCGATCAGATGATGTTCGTGATGAAGACGATTGGCGGGCATGAATCCGTCGACTTCATGCAGCTCTTTACGTCGCCGGGTGGAGGTGGTCCTTCACGAACCGTCTTGATCGCGACGTTCTTGGCCGTCCTCGAACTTACGCGGCTCGAAGCACTTGCTATTTACCAGGGCGTCAACGACGAAGGAGTGCCCGAGGGCGGTATTCGTTTGCGGGCCGCATCCGAATCGGCCGAGATTGCCTGGGATGATCGAATCACCGAACTCATGTGAGGCACCATCATGGAACGTTCTGAACAGTTGAGAGTTGTAGAAGCTTTGATCCTGGCGTCGCCAGAACCGCTGTCTGCTGCGCGAGTTGCCGAAATTGCACCGGAGTGTACTCCGGCGTTGGTGAAGGAACTCGTTGCGGAACTCAACGAGCAATATCTGAAGACCGAGCGCGCTTTCGAAATCTGGGAAGTCGCAGGTGGCTATCAAGTGCGCACCCGCGCCGAATTTTCTGGCTACTTGCAAAAGCTGCAGAAACAACGACCGCTTCGTCTTTCGGGGGCTGCCCTCGAAACGCTTTCGATCGTGGCGTATAAGCAACCCGCTACGCGCGCAGAAATAGAGCACGTGCGCGGGGTCGACGTTGGGGCTGTGGTCAAGAGTTTACTCGAACGCGGGCTGATGAAGATCGATGGCCACAAGGAAGTTCCCGGTCGTCCGATGCTTTACTCAACAACGCGACGCTTCCTCGAAGTGTTCGGTCTCCAATCGATCAAGAACCTGCCTGCGTTACGCGAGCTTGAGGACTTGGCTCGCGAGCACGGGCTGGAAAACCCGGACGCCACCGATGCCGCGGAATTCACGGATGCCGAAGACAGTGCAGAAGAGGGTGGCGAGGTGAGGGTTGTCGGTGAAGATGAGCCGTTCGATCTAGGTGCTGAAAGTTTGGAATCACCTGACCTCGACGCCGATGCTTTGGAAACCGTGAGCGCTGCGGTTGATGACTCGGACGAGGGACTCAATACTGAAGACCTCGGTGAGGACGAAGAGGCATCACCGGCGTTCGATGATGAGGTGTCAGTGGGATTTGACGATGAGTCGTCATCGGAACTTGATGGAGAAGCGTCACCCGAGCACGATGAAGAGGCTTCACCCGAGCACGAGGAAGAGG
>JASDVE010000308.1:0-8474 GCA_041891195.1 Myxococcota bacterium
GTCGACATCAAAGAAAGTCACAAGATCTTCTACGAACAACTCGACGTCATCAAGCTTGCCTGGACCGGAGAACCTTTCAGTCATCAAGGCGAGTTCTACAACTTTGACGAGCTGCAGTGTTTTCCGAACCCGATACAAGACCCGGCACCGCCGATCTATATCGCGGCTCTGAGTCCGTCTACAATCGAATGGGCCGCCCAGAATCGTTACCCGATTCTTGCGGACCAGTTCTCCTCCACCAAGCGACTCGAAAGGAATCGAACTCTCTATCGCGACACGGCTGCGTCCGCCGGATTCAACCCGGACGAAGCCCCCACCCCGACACTTCGCCACGTGTATGTGGGCGAGACCATGGCGAAAGCGCGTGAAGAAGCGGCAACGGGGCTCCTCTGGTACTACCGCGCCCTTGCAAAAGTCGGTTCGCCCGAAGGCAGCGGCTCTGTGCCGAAGAACGACTTTTTCTACCGTATCTTTGGTCAGAGTGGGTGCAATCCAGACAAAGACCCAGACGGATTTTTGAAGTTCTTGTTCGACGAGTGCACGATCGTTGGTGACGCCGCCTATTGCCGCGAGCGAGTGAGCGAACTGCGCGAACGCATTGGCCTCGAACACCTGATCTGCTGGCAGAACTTCGGCGGGCTCGCCCATGAGCAGGCGATGAGTTCGCAGAAACGTTTGATCGAAGAAGTCGCGCCCGCCTTTCCTTAGCGAAGGGACAGGGACTAGCGAAGGAACAGGGACGAAACGGAGTCACACGTGAGTTGGAAAGACGAAGTCGATGGAATCGAGGCGCGTCGCGCACTTGCCAAAGAACTCGGCGGCGAAGAGGCGGTCGCGGCCCAACACCAACGCGGAAAGCTCACCATCCGAGAACGGATCGATAACCTCGTCGACGGCAGCAGCTTCAGCGAACAAGGCCCGATCGCAGGCCATGCCGAAACAGATGAGGACGGCAACCTGATCTCCTTCACGCCCGGTAACTACGTCCTTGGGCTCGCCAAGATCGACGGTCGGCCTTGTGCCGTCGGCGGCGAAGACTTCACGCAAAGAGGCGGGTCCCCTACTCCCGCCGGACTTCGCAAGAGTGTCTACGCCGAAGATCTCGCGTGTCGCTACCGCGTCCCGCTCGTTCGATTTCTCGAAGGCGGCGGAGGCAGTGTGCGCGGTTCAGGCAAGCAAGCCGCCGGCCCCCGACTCGCCGGAGATGCGGTCTATACGCGTCAGCGCTTTGAATCGTTCGCGAAGGTGATGGCAACAGCGCCAGTCGTCTCCGCGGCCGTTGGCGCCGTCGCAGGTTTCCCTGCGGCCCGACTCGCGGCATCCCATTTTTCAATCATGACGAAGAATACGTCACAGGTTTTGATCGCGGGGCCGGCGATCGTTGAACGCGCCTTTGGCATCCAAATGACCAAAGACGAACTCGGGGGCGCGAAGGTTCACGCAAAGAGCGGCGTGGTGGACAATGTGGCTGAAGACGAAGAAGAAGTCTTTCGCCTGATCCGTCAATTTCTTTCGTACCTGCCGGGGAACATCTGGCAGCTGCCCCCGGTATTCGACGACGGCGAAGCCGACTACCGGAAGCGCTGCGAAGAGTCCCTGCTCGAAGTGATTCCGCGCGACCGCAAGAAAGTTTATAAGATGCGGTCAATCTTGAAGGCCGTCCTCGACCGCGGATCGTTGTTCGAGTTGACCCCCGGCTATGGGCGCTCCCAAATCACCGCCCTCGGTCGTCTCGAAGGACGAACGGTGGGGGTGATCGCGAACGACCCTTACATCTATGCAGGCTCCATGAGCGCTGAGGGTGCGCAAAAGGTCGAGCGATTCATCAAGCTTTGCGACTCGTTCGCGCTTCCCATTCTTAGCTTCGTCGACGAGCCCGGCTTCATGATTGGGCCCGCGGCCGAACAGGCCGCGACGATTCGGCACGGTGTTAACGCCATCATGGCCACTGTGACTTCAAAGGTACCCTGGGCATCCGTGATCGTGCGCAAAATGTATGGCGTGGCAGCTGCTGCGCACTTCGGCCCAGAGGGCAACGTCTTCACCTGGCCCTCTGCGGAAGCCGGCGCGCTCCCCATTGAAGGCGGTGTCGCAGTTGCGTTTCGCCGCGAAATTGCCGAAGCCCCCGACCCGGAAGCCAAACGCGCCGAACTCGAAGCCACCTTTGCCAAGGGACGCAGCGCGTTTCCCCGCGCCGAGGCCTTTGCGGTTCACGACTTGATCGACCCTCGTCGCACACGCCCAACCCTATGCGAATGGCTTGACTGGGCAGAGCCCTTGCAGCGAGAACTCGTCGCGTCGAGGCCCCCGCCCATTCGCTGAGCATCACCAAATTCAGCGAACCCACGCGCCCGAACTTCCTGCGGATCGCAGAATACTGAGATCTATGAAGCCTTCAGCGGCGATTCGATCGCCGAGCCCTGCAGCTGCTTCCAAAATTTTGGAGTGCGCGATACCGGTCACTCGCCCCATCACCTCATCGTCAATGCGCGCACCTTGAGTTTCGATATTCACAATACTGGCTTCCTGCTCTTCGACAAATCAACAGTGCTTCAGCCGACATCCGTGCCCTACGCCAAATTGGTGTAGATTTGTAACTTCGAATCACACCGGGCCACGCCCAAGTCGCTTGGCAAACCTTATTGAGGAGCCCACGTGGACTTTCAACGCCGAAAACTCCTGGCCGGACTTGCCGCAACGCCGCTCGCGATCGCCGCGGGTTGCGGAGAAACGGCCCGCTACACCCAAGCCGACGCCCTCGCCCTTGATGACCAGCGCATACGCGACCGAGAGCAGGCAGGAAAAGGTCCGTTCGGCGATCAACGTTACCAAGGCTATCTCGGCCTTTCCGATTTGCCGTATTTCGAACGGGATGACTCGGGGACGTTGCGATGCGTCGTCGCCGACTTGCCGCCAGTATTGGATATCCACGCGCACCTGGGCATGGCACTCCTCTTTGCACCGCGAATCGACCTGCAAGCGCGTCACGAACGCGCCCTGCATTTGCTCGACTGGGAAGACGACGACACCGAGGCCGTGCTCGATCTCGATATGTATATCAACGGGAATTTCACCCCGTCTGATCTCCGTGAAATGCGTTTCGAAGCCGCGACCCAGCTGCTGTGGGGAAGTCGCAAAGCGGAGACCCATACGATTCCAAACTTGATCGCCGAGATGGACGAAACCAAAGTCACCTATTCAGTGATCTTGCCTGTCGACTTTGGCTTGCCATTTGGAGACAACCTCACCGACCGCTTCATGCAGGCCATCGAAGAATCGGGCGAACAAGATCGCTTGATTCCCGGCGCCTCGGTTCATCCTTCCGATTCGAAGGCCCCCGAAAAACTCGCACGCTACGCGGCAGCCGGCGCGCGCATGGTCAAGCTGCACCCCGCGATGGGGCGCTTCTTTCCAGATGACGAAGCCATGTTCCCGATCTACCGCGCGTGCGATGAACTGGGTCTCCCGGTGATCTTTCACGGGGGACGCGCGGGCCTCGAACCGGAAGCGATGCACCAGTACACGCTGATGCGTCACTATGAAGGGGCCTTCCGAGCCTTTCCCAACGTTCAATTTGTATTGGGTCACGCGGGCGCGCGTGACGCCGAAGACGCGATCACCCTCGCGGCGCGGCATCCCAACCTTTGGTTCGACAGCCACGGACAGGGCGTCACGATGCTCGCCAGGATGCTCGACGAAATCGGTCCGGATCGGCTGCTGTATGGCACCGACTGGCCGTTCTATCACCTGGCCTCAGCACTCGCCAAAGTCTTGATCGTGACAGAGGACAGGCCCGCCGATCGCGTCGCCATGCTGTATGGAACTGCGGCGCGCCTGTTGGGTCTACCATAAGAAGAACGTTTATTTTCAGTGCTTTGCGGCTTCACCTGCGTTCTCATGAGATGTGCCCCGCAGGCCGGACGTCCTCGCGAAAACAAATCAAGCCAAAACCGGAATTTGATTCCGGTTTCTGATATCGTGGGGCTGTCGTCGTTCCACGCCCCAAGGCCGGGCGGCGAATCGTTGTTTCGATTTGGATCTCTTCGTTGGTTTCATGATGTCAAAAGAAGCGAGCAACATGGTTCAGCCCACTTCCGATCTACATTGGATCCGGTCGCCCCGCCAGGCGCGTACCCACGAGAGCCTCGAGCGCCTGCTCGACGCTGCGGAGTCGATGCTTCACGACAAAGACTTCGACGACATCCATGTGAGCGAGATCGCGCGGCCCGCCGAGACTTCGGTCGCGGGCTTCTATCGACGCTTCCAAGACAAAGACTCTCTCCTCCATGCGCTTCACGAACGACGCTGCGAAGAAGCCTTCGCGACCGCGGACGACGCACTCTGCCTAGAGAGATGGAACGGTGCGAGCATCGCTGAGATCCTGTTCGCAGTTTTTCCCTTTCTCGTTGAGATCCTCCACTCGAATGAGGGCCTCGATCGCGCGATTTACCAGCGCGCCATTACCAACGAACCCATGCGCGAGCGATCGATGAAGATCAGCCGCCATGTGATCAATGGCTTGTCCGACTTGATCTTCGAACGTCAAGACGAAGTCAACCACCCCGACCCCAATACCGCAGTGCCCTTCGCGGTCATCCAAACGATGGCCTTGGTTGTGCAGATTTACACCGCGGGCATCCGCGACATCTTTCCAACGCCAATGAGCGACGACAAAGTTGCACATGAACTCGCAACTTCTTGTCTCGCTTATCTCGGAACGCTTACGGACCCGGCTTCGCGCTCACGGTACTGAACGAGCCGATCGATCCGGACGCACCCGAAGGCTTGACCCGCTTGCTGCTCCGCATGCACGGCATTTTCGTCGGCGAGATGCAGGCCCTCGAAGGCGCGGCGCGGTCACTCTGGGACTTTCCCGACGCACCGTGGGAATTCAAGATGAACATGGCACGCCAGTGCTGGGACGAAGGTCGTCACATTCAGATCTTCGAAAAACTCCTCGTCCACCTCGGTGGCTACGTGGGGATGTTCCCGGAGAGCACCTTCTTGTTCGAAGCCGCATGCTCGGACGATCCAGCCATGCGCGTTGCGGGTGTGAACCGCGGCCTCGAAGGTCTCGCCTGCGATGTCTTCCGCGACATGATTCGTTACGCAGAAAAGACGGGCGACGAAAAAATGCGCCAGGCCGTCGACTATGTCTTGGCAGATGAACTCACCCACGTGCGCTTCGGCAGCGAATGGGTGCGCGAATTTACCAAGGACGATCCCGAGTACTTGAAGCGAACCCAGGACTACCGTCGCGCTGTGGACAAGCAGTTCAGTTTTGGCGGCGCACGCTCTGATCGTGAGGATGCGGCGATTCCGATCGCATGGGAAGATCGTCTTGAAGCCGGCTTTACCGAAGAGGAGCTAACCGAGTTGGCCAATCTTTCTGGAGATGGCCCAAGCAAGAAGACCCTCACCGCCGCAGCGAATATTCTTCGCGAGCGACACTTCGAAAAGCGTGCAGCAGACGCAGAGGCAGGTGCCCAGTCATGAGCGAACAACAACGCATGTACCCGGGCATGAGCCCCGACGAAAAAACAACCTTTGCACCCTACTCTGCCTTTGACATCCCGGCAGATCTTCGAGAGCTGTCCGGTCGCTATGACGTCGAAGCCATGGCCCGACGGGTTCGCAACTTTCGCTACGCCGAAGAGTGGACCATGATGGTTCTCGGAGGTTGGATCGCCACGGTTCCGGAACTCCCGGTCAAGACGGGCCTGGGCAAAGTGATATGGGATACCGCCCAAGCTGCAGACGTCCTCGGCAAGCGATTGCCGGAGCTTCGCTGCGGAACCAAGTCGGTTCACGCTTCCGAGTCGGCCAACGACGCCTTCGCGAACTTGGTGAACGCGATCGCCGAGCCGGAAAGGCCCGACCTCACGATCGAAAAGCTGACGGGTGTCTTCGACGTCTTGATGCCGCATCTGATCGACGTCTACGAACAGACGATGCGCGAGACGGACCAGATCTGCGATGCACCCACGATCGAACTGCTTGAAGAAATGGTTCGCAAGCGACGTCGCAACGTCGCCTGGGGCCAGGAAGTCCTCGATCGGCTCTGCGACACCGACGGCCTGCGCGAACGGCGCCGGACGCGGGCGGACGCGCTCAATGAAGAACTCGTGAAGAGCGGTGGCGTGACAGGCACCCTCACCGAAGACCGCGGCACCCTGAACTAGTTTCGTCCTACCGAGGGCTCAGGCCCTATTCAAGTTTTGCACCTAACGACGAACGCTCGGAGGATCGCGCAATGCGCGGTCCTCCGAGATTTCTACGAATTAAGAACGCTTGTCTGTGGCTTGCCTATACTGGCGACCACACAAGCGCCATCGCACGCGCCTTTGACGCGCACGCGACGGTTGACAACTTCACACGACCGCAAACCCTCAACTTTAGGCAGCCCCCTATGACGACGACGTTCAATCTGATCGAAGACGGTCAGTCCCATGAAATCAACGCTTCCGTCGACGCGACTTCGGTACGCCTCGATACCACGACAGCATTGCGAGCACTCGGCTGGACGCAAAAGCCTGAAGGGCTCTGCCAAGGTGACGTCTGCGTTCCCGTTGCGAACAACCCCGACTTGATTACGGACCAAGGGGTCCACCTAGAAGGACTCGCAGAGTTGCTCGGTCGACCGCTCGCGATCAATCGTGATCACGCAGTCGCAAGTCTCGGCGCTGCGGCCGAAAGCCACGGCGCCCAACTGGCCGGCGGTGAAGCACCTGATTTCACGCTGCCCGACCTCGCCGGCAACGAACACACGCTTTCAAGCTTTCGAGGTAAGAAGGTACTCCTCATCGCCTATGCGTCCTGGTGAGGCTGCCGAGAAGATCTGCCCGTGTGGCAGGCGCTTTACGAAGAACTTGGCGACGAAGGTTTTGTGCCGATCACAGTTGCGCTCGACGCGTCTTGCGATGACGCGCGCCCTTTCATCGAAAAGGCGAATCCAACCCATCCGAGTGTAATCGACACGGAGCACGTCGTGGCGCATCGCTACGGCATGATCAATGTTCCCACCGTCGTTTGGATCGATGAACAAGGTGTCATCGTCCGACCCAACACCGCCGAATACGGCACCGATGTCTTTTTGCAGTTCCACGGACGAGAGTCGGGTCCCTTCCTCGACGCGGTCCGGGCATGGGTGAAGACCGGCGAAATTACGACGGACAAAACGGTCCCAGCCCACATGCCTCCGCCCAATCCAGACGAAGAACTCGCCCGGGCCGAATTCGCAGTCGCCTGGTCGTTGCATCAGCGCGGTGAAACGGAAGCGGCCGAAACGCACTTTGATCGCGCCGGGGAACTTTCTCCCAACGACTGGACCATCCGACGCGGTTCGATGCCGATTCGCGGCAAGAACCCAATGGGCCCCGAGTTCTTTGAGTTGTTTCAGGATTGGGAATCTCGCGGGAAGCCGGATTACGCCAAGATGGCCGCGGAGCGCGGGCGTTAGGCGCATCGGACGCGGGATCGAAAGAAGCTCGAATGCTTCGTGCCATCTCATTGGCCGCGACGTTTCCCACATGCCACGCTCGTTGCGAACGTTCCCCGATACTGCCCGCAACTTGCGACCCGACAAAGGACTCTAAGCTTGGCCAACACCTCTCCGATTTCACTATGCATCGGTTTTCCCGGCTTGTACCAAGACCGTTTCATCGCGCGCTTGCGCGAGATCGATCCGCGCATCGAGGTCTCACTGCTCCCGGTCGACCCGGACTCAGACGGGGCCAGTGACACATCTCACTTGCCCCATGACGAACCGCCAGCGTGGGCCCAAGGTCAAGCCGATGCGCGGCGCACCGCACTCGCAAGCGCCGAGGCACTCATCACCCTCAGTACCCCAAAAGCCTTAATGGACGTCGCACCACGACTCAAGTGGATTCAGTCTCTCGGTGCGGGCGTTGAACAGTTTGTCGCGGCGGGAGCACGGCGCGACCGTGTTGTTGTCACCAATGCATCCGGCGTGAGTTCAGCATCCATGTCCGAGTTTGTTATTGGGCGCCTACTGCAGATCTGGAAGCGCTTTCCCGAAGCCGACGGCCACCAAAGAAATCGCGCATACGTTCGCACGTATGGAAGAACGTTCGGCGGATCGGTTCTCGGGATCGTGGGGATGGGTGGAATTGGTCAGGCGGTTGCCACGCGCGCTCGAGCCCTCGGACTCACGGTCTTGGGCCTGAAACGAACCCCCACCGCCATCGACACCGAGGCGTCTCCTGGGGCACACGAAATATTCGGCCCCACGCAGCTGCACGAAATGCTCGCGCGCTGCGACGCTGTCGTTGTCGCTGCCCCCGCGTCTCCCGAAACCCACCATATGATCGATGCTGCGGCGCTCCGCACGATGAAGCCCGGTGCAGTGTTGGTCAACGTCGCGCGCGGGTCCCTCGTCGATACGAAGGCGCTGATCACCTCGCTGAACGAAAAGCATTTGGGCGCCGCGGTCCTCGATGTCTTTGAAGAAGAAC
>JASDVE010000308.1:8484-12737 GCA_041891195.1 Myxococcota bacterium
GAAGAACCCCTGCCCTCGAGCGATCCGTTATGGGACACCGAGAACGTGTTTATCTCTGCCCACTCGTCGGTTTCGGTGGATCGCTACATGGACGACATCTTCGACCTGTTCGAAGAAAACGTGCGACGCTACGTCCGCGGCGAACGACTACGCAACGAAGTCGACATGGAAGCATTGGGCTTTGCGTAGGTATTGGGCTTTGCGTTGGTATTGGGCTTTGCGTAGCCAATAGACTTTGCTTAGAAATCGGGCTTTGCGTCGATCGAAATAACGTTAGCCATGGATTCAGGCATGTCGTTGTGTTTTCGCGCCACGGCTACAGCTCGACCACGGTCCGTCCAACGGTCTGACGAGACTCGAACACTTCGAGCGCGCCAGGAATGTCAGCAAACGGCACCACATTTCCAATAATGGGGTGAATTGCGCCTTCTGCCAGCAACACCGCGAGTGCCGCGTGAACTTCGTCGCCGACGCTCTTGGGCATCAAATTCCAGCCCGTAGCACGCTTGATTGCTTCCGATTGACTTGAGTACGCGAGCAATACCCCAAGCACCGCAAAGTTTCCGAACAAGATGGGGCGCGGTGTAAGAGTATTGTCTTCGACACCAATCCCGCTCGAAAAGCCAACCATCACGTGTCGGCCGTTGCGCGCGATACATCCCCAAGTCTTTTCGGCTACGTCGCCGCCGACGGTATCGAATACGACATCCACCCCAACGCCGGATGTTGCCTCCATCACCTCGGCCGCAAAGTCTTGGTCGCTGTAGTTGAGCGCTACGTCGGCGCCGAGTTTTTCGCAGAAGGCGACTTTTGCCGCGCTCCCCGCGGTCGTCACCACGCGCGCTCCGGCGGCCTTTGCGACCTGCACCGCCGCCGAACCGATTCCCCCGGCTGCCGCGTGTATTAAAACAGTTTCGCCCGACTGGATTCGGGCGCGTTCATGAAGCGCGAGATAGGAAAGGTGGAACGGGTAGAAGAACGCGGCGGCATCGCTCCCGCTAAGTGCATCGGGGACGTCGAACACCATGTCGACACCCGCGATTGCGTATTCGGCATATCCTCCGACCGCGCCTTCGGGCGTCGCCATCACGCGGTGCCCAAGAAGCGACTCCGCGCCCGCCCCCGCTTCATCAACGGTACCGACCACCTCCATCCCTGCGATATAGGGCAAGCTTGGGTTGACGGTCTGATAGCGGCCGTAGCAGCCGTCGATGTCGTTGAAGTTTAGAACCGTGTGACTCACCGCAATGCGGACTTGCCCGGGGCCCGGAAAAGGGGAATCGATCTCGTCGAGTTCCAGAGCCTGGGTGGGTGGGCCGTGTTGATGAACTCTCCAAGCTTTCATTCGCGCTCCTTTCACCGAAGGCTATCCATGTGCTCAAGGCTGTTTATGTGCTCAAGACGATTCATGCACTTAAGGCTGTTCGTGCGCTCAAGGCTGTTCGCGATCGTGATCGAGCCTAACCACGAAGTCAACTCATGTCGCAGCGAACAAGCCGATTCGTAGCGCGTCTTCGAATGCTGCTAGATTTACAGTGTGCGCCCAATGCTCCACACGAGGTGGATCTCAATTGAGTGATGTGATGATTCCGCTTTCGGACGCGGATGCGAATGAAGAAGTCACCATCTACGTGAAGGGGTTTCTCGCGCGCGGAGAAACCCCGGCTCACTTCGACTCTTGGTACACCGCCCATACCCTACTCGTAGAGAGTCATGGATGGGCGCCCTATGCCCTGGGCTACCAATGGGATTCGGGCAAACTCCAGAAGTTCGCGCTGCCCGTCGCGAGTGCGGCGAAGACAATCTACGACATCTATCGGTTTATTCGTCACACCCGCTCATTCGCGCCGGTTGCCGCGGCGGGTTGGTTCGTCGCAGAACAAGCCGCAGTTATCAGCGCGCGCTTTGTCGGTCAGTTCCTCGAAGCACGTAGACAAGCGAGCGTCCGAGCAGAAGATCTTGCATCGCGTTTATCCGACCTGTCCGAGCAGCATTCGCGGGTGCGCGTCGTGGCGCATTCACTGGGCTGTCTTCAGACCATCGAGGCCGCAGCACTTCTCGCACCCGAAGTACGTCCGCACGAGATCCACTTATGCGCGCCCGCGTGCCTCGAAGTGGATGTCGCAGACAAACTCGATGCTGTGGCGCGCGAAGTATCTTACGCGTACTACACCAAGCTCGACCACGTGCTCGATCTGAGCTTTCGCGCGATCTCCCAGGCGCATGCCATTGGGGCTGTAGGCCTTGAGGGGGACTACGCGGGGCTCAGCCCCGTTGACGTTTCCCATGCATTCGACTTCTGGGTGCATACCGAATATAAGAATCGCTTCGGCGACATTGCGATGCTTGCACCTAAGACGTCGCGGGCTCGGCTTTCGAATTAAACCTCGCCTGTCGCACGCAATGCGTTTTTCGCTTCCAGCTCGCGCAAGCGCACTCGACCACGCGCCGGCGATTCGCCCGTCGCCCATTCAACCGCTTCAAGAAGCAAGTCTGCGGTGAGCCCGAACACACGCCCTTCGGACACTTCGACCGTCGCGTTGATGCATGGCGTGGTTCCGAGATACACGGTTTCTTCGCTTCGGGCTTCAGGGGAGAGCACTTCAGTAATGCCCACAATTATGATGCGTGCGACTTCATCGGGATTCGCGACCAACGTCGGCCTGCCGTTGAGCCAAGCAACCACTGGAACGATGTGGTGCGCCGCACTACTCCACGCGTCGTCGAGCTGCCCCAGCACTTCGACTTCGTCCGGATCAAGACCAATTTCTTCATGGGCCTCGCGCACTGCCGCGACGTTCCATGTTTCATCCGCTTCGAGCACACCGCCGGGAAAGGAAACCATGCCTCCGTGACTGCGCAGTTTTCGCGCGCGTTCGGTCAGAACGACAAATAGGTCGTCACCCTCGCGCCAAAAAGGAATCAAGACGGCGGCACGACGGTAGAAGACAGGAACAACCTCTGCGGGAAACGCAAAGCGTTCGCGGTCGGGTAGCGAACGTAGCCGCCGCTCCATCGCCTCGGCCGAAGTGTCCGTCATCTACTCAAGCTCGACGCCATAATGGTTGATGTAAGGCGCAAGCCGATCGTGAAGATCTTCCCGGGTGAAGCCCCACTCTTCGGGCGTGTAACGATGAACGCCGAATTTCCCCTTCGGCTTGTCAGCGAGGTAGCCGCGGATTCGCTCGCCGTGCTCGGGGGTGAAGTCTCGCTCCATCGACGCGTAAGCGCGCCGCAAGGTTTCAACAGGTTCTTTCAAGAGCTTTAAGAAGTGCACATCGACAAAGCGCTTTGGTAAGCCACCCGACTCGCGCAGGGTCACACTGTCGTTTAATGCATTGCCGAACACGCCATCGATTACCGCCCGCAACATGTCGAGATCGACTTGATCCGTTCGCATCCACTGCACCATGGCGGTCGTGCTCACCGTCGAAGGCATGCTCTTCGCGGGGTCGCGATGCGTTTGAACGACCCAAGCATCGGGATAAGTTTCAAAGAGCATCGGGAGATTGCCGAGATGCCCCGGCGTCTTCAGCAGCCAAGTACAACTGGGATCGTTGCGCTGAAGGAACTGCAGCATGTGCCGATGAAACTGGTAGTCGCGGTCCATCTCAGGAACCCACTCTCCAAGCTTGGCAATCATCGCCCAGTGGGGGCCCGTAAAGCTCGGCATGCAGAGCGTCACGCATTCCACGGGGAGGTCAGACCGCAGTTCGTGAATCGCCGCAAACTCGGGTTGAAGGTCCGCCCAGAGTTCTTGCTCAAATTCACTCAACTGCAACCGTTCGTCGCCCGCGTCGTCCCCGTCCCCTGCATGAGCAACAGGATGGAGAGCCTGCCACGCTGCGGGTGCAACGAGATCGGGGTCAAGAGACAGAAGTTCAAACAGGATTGATGTCCCCGAACGCGCCGGGCCGGTGACGATCACCGGCGCAGTAACCTTGCCATCGAGAATCGCTGGCTTGTTGTCCACTTCGTGGGTCATCAACAGACGAGAGCGAAGCGAGCGCAAAAGCTCTCCCTTCGTGATGAGACGGCCCAGCAGATGCAAATCGCCCGTGTCAATTGAGCGAGCGAGCCGTAGAAACGCGTCTTGCCAATGAGGATCCCCGAAGTCGCCCTTTGGCATTCCACCCGCTGCGCGCACACCGGTTTCAAGAAGCGCGTCGGCGTCTATCGGAACGAGATCACGGAGCGATGCCCCACTGGCCTCTACGATGGAATTCAAACGTCTCACCCAAGCGGGGCGTTCG
>JASDVE010000309.1:0-4524 GCA_041891195.1 Myxococcota bacterium
ATCGGAATCTGCTTCGCCTTGATCGTTCCCAATTCTGGGATCGTGACCTGAAAGTCCGAAAGCACCTCAAGAAGGAAAGCTTCGAATTCGGGGTCCGACTTGTCGACTTCGTCAATCAACAACAGAGCCGGGGTATCTGACGTAATCGCCTGCATAAGCGGACGAGGCACAACGAAGCGCTCCGAGAAGAAGACCGAGTCCTCAGCCGCAACGCGGTCTGCAGCCTCGGTCAAGGTGGTCGCTCCGGCCATCGCCTTGCTCACCTGATCTTTGAGCAACTGCGTGTACAGGAGCTGCTTTGAATACTCCCACTCTTACAACGCCTTGGCTTCGTCGAGTCCTTCGTAGCACTGGAGTCGAATCAGCTGTCGATCCAAAGACGTCGCCACAACCTTGGCGAGTTCCGTCTTCCCCACACCAGCGGGCCCCTCGATCAAAATCGGTTTGCCGAGTTGCTGCGCGAGATAGACGACGGTCGCGATGCGTTTGTCGCAGACGTATCCCTGCTTGTCGAGGTCGGTAATGACGCTGTCAACACTTTCGAACATGGGGAGGAACTCCTATGGCGTGTTTGGCTTGATTGCTTTGGGCGTTGCTTTCACGACGTAGACGAGAACGAGTCGCTCGCAAGCTTAAGAAATTCGCCTCGTGTCCACCGACGTTTCCCTGCTCGCGTATGCACGAATTTTCAGCTCATCAGATGCAGAACGTGCCCAAGCTTGTCTTTCTTCGTCTGCAGATACTTTTTGTTGGCTTCGTTGGGCGTAATTTCGAGAGGGACGCGCTCGATGATCTTGAGACCATAGCCTTCGACGCCCGCTCGCTTGACCGGGTTGTTGGTGATCATTCGCATTCGGCGCACGCCGAGATCCACAAGGATCTGGGTGCCGACTCCGTAGTCACGCTGATCGGCAGCGAAACCCAATTTGTGGTTGGCCTCGACCGTGTCGAGTCCTTCATCGTCTTGAAGCGCGTAAGCTCGGATCTTGTTCTTGAGGCCGATGCCGCGACCTTCCTGACGCATGTAGAGCAAAATCCCGCTGCCCTCTTCGTCGAGCATCGCGAGTGCCTTCTGCAGCTGCTCTCCGCAATCACATCTGCACGACCCGAAGGCGTCGCCTGTCAGACATTCGCTGTGGACGCGAACGAGCACCGGCTCGTCAGAATTGATGTCGCCCTTCACAAGCGCCATGTGGTCGACGTTGTCGATGTCGTTTTCGTAGACGATGCAGCGGAAGTCGCCGCCGGCCATGGTAGGCATATTTGCCTTGGCAACACGGCGAACCAGCTTTTCGTTGGCCAAGCGGAATTTGATGAGATCTTTGATCGTGACGATCTTGAGGTCATGAACCTTCGCGTATTTCGCGAGGTCGTTCATCCGCGCCATCGTTCCGTCGTCGTTCATGATCTCGCAGATCACGCCAGATGGTTTAAAGCCCGCGAGTCGCGCCAGATCCACCGAACCTTCGGTCTGCCCGACCCTGCGGAGGACACCGCCCGCGCGGGACCGCAGCGGGAAGATGTGCCCGGGGCGAACAATGTCGGCCGGGACCGCGTCGTCCGCGATGGCAGCTTCGATGGTGCGCGAGCGATCGTGCGCTGAGATCCCGGTGGTGACACCCTCGCGCGCTTCGATCGACACCGTAAAGGCCGTACCGTAGGTCGCGGTATTTTCGTAGTCAGGGACCATCATGCCCAGGTGAAGACGTTCGAGCTGTTCTTCTTCAAGGCTCAGACAGATCAGGCCACGACCGTGGGTGGCCATGAAGTTGATCGCCTCGGGCGTCACCATGTCGGCCGCCATACAGAGGTCGCCTTCGTTCTCTCGATCTTCGTCGTCGACCAAGATCACCATCTTGCCCGCGGCAATGTCCGCGATGGCTTCTTCGATGGGACTCACGATGGAGTCCGGATGGTCGTGATGACCGCGCAATACTTCGTCTTCCAAGGGGACCAAGTTGCTCGCACTCGTGTCGTCGTTCTTGTCGTTCGACATCTCGAAAAGGACCTCACTTGCCGTCTGGGTCGCGGCTACGATTGGATAAATTGTGGCGGGCGCGCCGCGCGGGTGATGGATCGTTGTTGCTTCGTGCGCCCGGAGGGCGCTCCGATGCAGGGACTGGGGGTTTGGGCGTCGGGAGACGCCTGGGCTTGCTCTGGCTAAGGGACGTGCTGAATATTGGGCACCAACTCGACGGATCTGCCGACCCTCGCGTACACTTGGGCCTCAAAGATCTTTAGGTACAACGCTGAATTCACTTGGGATTACGCTATCAGCGCGACCGCGGGGTGTCAATTAGGCAGTGCCACTGCCAGTTCCTCGGGGCGAGGCAAAATTACGCAGCAAGCTCTTCAAGAAGTCTTCCTCAGACAGCCCGAACTTCGTTGCAAAGTCGTGCTTTTCGTCGAGGCTTCGGTACAGCACCCGCATGAGTTCCCGGTAGGTTTCGATCACGCCTTCGCCGCGCAGAGCAACCGCCGGGAACGTCGAAAAACCTTGCCACGCGTCGCGAATTTCTTGCAGAGGCTTCACGTCGGGCAAATCGCGCTTGTTGAACTGAACGACCTTCGGAATGCGCTCAAAGTCAAAACCGTTGGCTTTGAGGTTGGCTTCCATGTCACGCCATGAATAGGCGTTCGCACTCGCTGACGCGCGCTGAGAGTCGGCAATGAACGCAATGGCGTCTGCGCCGGCCAAAACCACCTTGCGCGTCGACTTGTGCATCACCTGCCCGGGCACCGTAAAGACTTTTGTCTTGATGGAGAAGCCACCAGAGGTGGTGAATTCAACCGGCAAGAAATCGAAATAGAGCGTGCGATCGTCCTTGGTATCGAGGGTGACCATCTTGCCGCGGGAGTCGGGGTTCATCAATTCATGCAGCTTGAGCAGGTTCGACGTCTTTCCCGAGAGCGCCGGGCCGTAATAGACCACTTTCACGCTAATCTCACGATTCGCCATGTTGATCTGAACCATGCTGCCAACTCCTCACACCCCCGCGCAGACGGAGATGTCCCAATTCTTTGGTTTCTAATCGGCAAATTGGGCCCGAAGGTGTAGGCGGAGAATGCGCATCGGGGCAGAAAAGTCCCGGCTCGGGGCGCCCTATCCCCCCAGGAAGCGGGACAACAATTGGCGTGCCGCAGCGCCTGGGGTCGTCTCCCGCGACTCCACCGCTGACTCCAGGCCCGCAAGCTCGTCGGCAACGCCCGCATCGGTGCGGAACGCTGCCTTGAGGCCGTCTTCTACGAGGGACCACATCCAGTCCCGCGCCTGGCGCCGCCGTCGTGCCTCCAGTTCGCCGCTCTCACTGAATGTCGCCCGATGTGAGCACACCATTTCCCACAGCTCTGGAATGCCTTCACCGGTCTTTGCGCTGGCTTTCATGACTGGCGGATTCCAACTCGCGCTGAGCGAGCGAATGACCTCCATCGCGCCTGCGTATTCGAGTCTCGTTCGTTCGGCGACTTCGAGCGTGGGACCATCGGCCTTGTTGACCAGCAAGCCATCGGCAAGTTCGACCACGCCCTTCTTGATCCCCTGCAGTTCGTCTCCGCCTCCGGGCAGCAGCACAAGCAAGAAGAAGTCAACCATCCCCGCGACAGCCACCTGAGACTGGCCAATGCCGACCGTTTCGACGATTACCACGTCGTAGCCTGCTGCTTCACACAGGAGCATGGCTTCGCGGGTGCGCTGGGCGACGCCCCCTAATGATGTCCCCGACGGCGATGGACGAATAAACGCAGACGGATGTCGCGCCAGCACTTCCATGCGCGTTTTGTCGCCGAGGATACTTCCCCCACTCACCGGGCTGGTCGGGTCGACCGCTAACACCGCGACGCGATGACCGCGCTCGACGAGCTGCAGCCCCAACGCCTCGATCATCGTGCTCTTGCCTGCGCCGGGCGGCCCCGTGATCCCGAGTCGCACCGACGTGCCGGTATTCGGGATCAGCGCTTCGAGGATATTCTGGCCCATAGCGGACTGCTCGACGCGCCCACTCTCGAGCATGGTGATCGCCCGCGCGAGTTCGCGTCGTTCCCCTTTGCGGATGGCCTCAAGAAATTCCGCAGAGGGCGCGGGGCTCTCCCGCCCGTCACTCATTACGCTCGGTCCTTCAAGACGCTCAAGACTTCGCGCACTGCCTTCGGGATCGCCGTGCCCGGTCCGAAGATCGCGGCGGCACCGGCTTCGCGCAGGAAGTCGTAGTCACGCGGAGGAATCACGCCGCCCACGATCACACGAATTTCGGAAGCACCGGCCTGCTTGAGCGACTCGATGAGCATCGGAACCAAAGTCTTGTGTCCGGCGGCCTGACTCGAAACCCCAACCACATGCACGTCGTTGTCGACCGCCTGGCGGGCGGCTTCGTCCGGCGTCTGAAACAGCGGGCCGACATCAACGTCAAAACCCATGTCGGCGAACGCGGTCGAGATCACCTTCATGCCGCGATCATGTCCGTCCTGTCCGAGCTTCACGACGAGCATGCGCGGGCGGCGGCCTTCGGTTTCGGCAAAGTCTGCAAC
>JASDVE010000309.1:4534-5464 GCA_041891195.1 Myxococcota bacterium
TAGCAGATTGCCCTCGCCACTTTCCGCCAGCTGCTTGAGCGTGGCGAGTTCGCGGTCGACATCTGCCTGGTTCCGTGCAGCCTTGATCTGTTCGAGGCGGCGAATCTGCGATTCGCGCACCGCGGTGTTGTCGATGTCGCGCACATCGATCTCGGGTTCTTCTTCAAGGACGTACTTGTTGACACCCACGATCACGTCATCTCCGCGATCCACCCGCGCCTGTCGTCGCGTCGCGACTTCTTCGATGCGCTGCTTCGGCATGCCGCTCACAATCGCCTTGGTCATGCCGCCCAGCCCTTCAACTTCGGCGATAATCTTGCGTGCTTCTTCGGCCACGGTGTGGGTGAGTGATTCCATGAAGTACGAACCGCCCCACGGATCAACCACCGCCGGGATTCCGGTTTCTTCCTGCAAAATCAACTGGGTATTGCGCGCGGTACGAGCCGCCGCGTCGGTTGGCAGACTCACCGCTTCGTCGTAGCCATTGGTGTGGAGCGACTGTGTGCCGCCGAAGACCGCAGCCATCGCTTCGATGGTGGTGCGCACGACGTTGTTCATCGGGTCTTGCTCGGTGAGGCTCGCCCCCGAAGTCTGGCAGTGGGTGCGCAACATCATCGACTTTGGATTCTTGGGGTTGAACTCCTGCATCATCTCGGCCCACAAGAGCCGCGCTGCGCGCATCTTTGCGATTTCGAGATAGAAGTTCATCCCGATTGCCCAGAAGAAGGAAAGGCGTCCAGCGAACTTGTCGATATCGAGCCCCTTCGACAGCGCGGCGCGCACGTAGTCGAGGCCGTCGGCCAAGGTGAATGCCAACTCGAGCACTGTCGACGCACCGGCTTCTTGCATGTGATAGCCGCTAATCGAAATCGAATTAAACTTCGGCATCTCGTGCGCGGTGTACTCAATGATATCGGCCACAATGCGCAT
>JASDVE010000309.1:5474-12678 GCA_041891195.1 Myxococcota bacterium
TGCGCATGCTGGGCTCTGGCGGATAAATGTAGGTATTGCGAACCATGAACTCTTTCAGGATGTCGTTCTGGATCGTTCCCGCGAGTTGCTTACGCTCAACGCCCTGCTCTTCGCCGGCGGCGATAAAACACGCGAGGATCGGGAGCACGGCACCGTTCATCGTCATCGACACGGTCACGTCTTGCAGTGGGATTGAGTCGAACAGGATCTTCATGTCTTCGATCGAATCGATGGCGACGCCCGCCTTTCCCACGTCACCGGTCACCCGTTCGTGATCAGAGTCGTAACCGCGATGGGTCGCAAGGTCGAACGCAACCGAAAGGCCCTGCTGCCCGGCGGCAAGATTCGCGCGATAGAAAGCATTTGATTCTTCGGCGGTCGAAAAGCCCGCGTACTGACGCACGGTCCACGGCCGATTCGCGTACATGGTCGCGCGAGGGCCCCGGATAAAGGGAGCGATGCCCGGAGTCGAATCGACATATTCGAGGTTCTCGAGATCTTCAGCGGTGTAGACCGGCTTGATCTCAATGCCTTCGGCACTGCGCCAGACCAGATCGTCGACGGATTTGTCTCGCAATTCTTTGGCGGCCAGGTCATTCCACTTGCCCATGTCTGCCCGCTTGCCGGCGTCCCAACTCATTTCGTTCTCCACTTGTCTTGCGTTCTGTGTCGCTTCGTTTTGGATCGGCTTCGATTCGAACCGCGTCAATTCACGCGATGATTCAAATGGCCGGCGAGTCTAGCCCGCGCTGGCGAATCACTGCAGTGAATTTTGCTGCGCCAAGCCCCGCGGGACTCACATCGCGCGTCGGTACCGACCCCCCACCTCAAACAGTGCCTCGCTAATTTCGCCAAGGGAACAGACCTTCGTCGCTTCGAGCAACGCATCGAAGACGTTTTCTGCCCGAGAAGCAGTCTCCTTCAAGTCTTCAATCGCAGCCCCACGTTCTGCCGCGAAGCGCGCTTCGAATGCTTCCAAATTCGCGAGCTGCGAATGCTTTTCATCGTCGCTCGATCGCATCAGTTGGTCGGGCGAAGACACGACATCGTCTCCGTTCGGATTGATGTACGTGTTGACTCCCACCACGGGCAACTCACCCGAATGTTTCAGCGTCTCGTAGTGCATGCTCTCTTCCTGAATTTTGCTGCGCTGGTACAAGGTCTCCATCGCACCGAGCACCCCACCGCGTTCGCTCAAGCGATCGAACTCCGCCAGCACAGCAGCCTCGACTTGGTCCGTGAGCTGCTCGATCAAATACGAGCCTTGGATCGGATTCTCGTTCTTGGCCGTTCCGAGCTCGCGTTGGATGATCAACTGGATCGCTACCGCGCGACGCACGGAACCTTCAGTCGGAGTCGTAACCGCTTCATCGAACGCGTTCGTGTGCAGGCTGTTGCAGTTGTCTTGGAGTGCGGTCAACGCTTGAAGCGTTGTGCGGATGTCGTTGAAGTTCATCTCCTGTGCGTGTAGCGAGCGGCCGGAGGTCTGGATGTGATATTTGAGCTGCTGACTACGAGGAGAAGCCCCGAACCGCTCGCGCATGGCCACCGCCCAAATACGCCGGGCCACGCGACCAATCACGTTGTATTCGAGATCGAGACCATTGCTGAAGAAGAACGAAAAGTTTGGCGCAAAGTCATCCACTTCCATCCCGCGCGCGCGGTAGTACTCCACAAACGTGAAACCGTTGGCGAGCGTAAAGGCCAGCTGTGTAATCGGGTTCGCTCCCGCTTCGGCCATGTGATAGCCAGAGATTGAAACCGAATAGAAGTTCCGCACGCTGTGGTCGATAAAATACTGCTGAATGTCGCCCATCATCTTGAGTGCGAAGCCAGTTGAAAATATGCAGGTATTCTGAGCCTGATCTTCTTTTAAAATGTCGGCTTGCACCGTACCGCGGACCCGGGTCAAGGTGTCTGCCTTGATGCGCGCGTAGGTTTCGGCATCTACCGCACGGTCCCCGGGGATTCCGAGCAAGCCGAGCCCCAGACCATCGTGGCCCTCCGGGAGGTCCCCGCCGTATTGCGGAAGGTCGGCACCCCCGCACCGCTCGCGCACCGCGTCGAGCTCTCCGCGTTCGATGAGAACCTTTTCGACCTGCTGGTCGATCGCCGCGTTCAGGAAGAACGCCAGGATCATGGGCGCCGGACCATTGATGGTCAGCGACACTGACGTCGTCGGTGCGCACAAATCAAAGCCTGAATAAAGCTTCTTGGCGTCATCGACGGTGCAGACCGACACGCCCGAGTTGCCAACCTTGCCAAGGATGTCCGGACGTACGGATGGGTTGCGCCCGTACAGGGTCACGCTGTCGAACGCGGTGGACAAACGCGCCGCACTCTGGCCTTTGCATAAGTAGTGAAAGCGGCGATTCGTTCGTTCCGGCGTGCCCTCTCCCGCAAACATCCGGGTCGGATCTTCCCCTTCGCGTTTGAACGGAAAGACGCCTGTCAAAAATGGAAACTTGCCGGGCAGGTTTTCAAGTCGCAGGTAGCGGGTTAGCGCGCCCCAGTCCTTTAAGGCCGGAAGAGCGACTTTGGCGACCGGCGTGCCCGAAAGAGTCTCGCCGTAATTTCGCACGGTGATCGTTTTGTCGCGCACGTGATACTGCTGCTCTTCCGCCTTGTACTGCTCTCGGGTCTGCGGCCAACTTTCGAGCGCGTCTCGCAAGTCTTTTGGCAGCTCTGCGAGAATGGCTTCGCGTCGCGCTTCCAGACTTTTGCGAGCAGATGCGTCGAGGGGTGCTGCCCCTTCGCTGAGTTCGCGGAGCGTTCTCGCGATGGCGTCCGCAGATGCGGCACGTTCCGCCAGAGTTTCGGTTTGTTCTCGATACCCGCGCAGGGTCTCGGCGATCTCCGACAAATAGCGCTCACTCGAATTCGGGAGCAACGCGCCGCCGCTTTCTGCGGCACGACCCATGCGAGTCTCGCCCTCAAACACGCTTGCGCCGGAAGCAACCAGATCCCGCCGAATCGCGGCGTAAAACGCTTCTACCCCGGGGTCGTTCCATTGATGGGCGATCGCGGGAAATACAGGAGTCTCCTCATCGCTTGCCGCAAACGACACCGTGTTGCGCTTCCACTGTTTTCGCACGTCCCGCAATGCATCGAGCGCACCCCGGCGGTCCGACTTGTTGATCACGATGTAGTCCGCAAGTTCGAGCATGTCGATCTTTTCAAGCTGCGAAGGCGCACCATACTCCGGCGTCATCACATAGGCGGAGCGATCGACGAGGTCGACTATTTCCGAATCGCTTTGGCCGATGCCGGCGGTTTCAACCACAACGAAATCAAAGCCCGCAGCCTTCAAGACAAGCAGCGCGTCGGTGACCGAAGGCGATAGCGCCAAGTTCGCCTGGCGAGTCGCAAGCGACCGAACGTAGACGTTCGGACCGCCGACGGCGTTCAGTCGAATGCGGTCTCCGAGCAGCGCCCCACCCGATCGACGCCTGGTGGGATCCACGAGCAGCAGTGCAATTTTGGCGTCGGGGGCGTCTCGGCGCAGTCGACGCAACAGTTCATCAAGGACGCTCGATTTGCCCGCTCCACCAGTGCCGGTGAGACCCAGAACGGGAACGTCTCGTCGACCCTTGGCTTTTGCCAGCTGAGCGCGCAACGCGAGCAGTTCTGGCTTGCGCTCGGCACCGTCCGCGTGAAGGTTTTCGACCAAGGTAATCGCGCGCGCGACGCCGCGATGTGCGTCCGCGGCTAGGGTACTGAGTTCATCGAGAGCGATCTCGCGACTCTCGCTTCGGCAGTCGTCGACGATCCCTTGGATCATGCCTTCAAGGCCAAGGGTTCGGCCGTCTTCGGGGCTAAAGATCTTCGCAACGCCTGCTTGGTGGAGTTGCTCGATTTCGTCGGACGTGATCGTGCCACCGCCGCCGCCGTACACGCGAACATCGCCGGCACCTCGCGCGCGCAACTGCTCGACCATGTAGCTGAAGAATTCGATGTGACCGCCCTGATAGGACGACACCGCAATCGCGTGAGCATCTTCCTGAATCGCCGCATCCACAATTTCTTCAACCGATCGATCATGACCGAGGTGAATCACTTCGGCGCCCAGTGATTGCAGAATGCGTCGCATAATGTTGATCGCCGCATCGTGTCCATCAAATAGCGACGCTGCAGTGACAACACGGACCGGTTGTAAACGACCGGATTTTTGCTGGACGCTTTCGAGGGCGTTGCTCATGACCTCTCCTTGCGGTCGCGGCCCAAGGTCTGGACGCGCGCACCAATGTGATCGCGATATCGGGTCATCTCGTCGCGGAGCGAAACCAGTTCTTCGATTCGCGTGTCGAGTTCTTGAAGATGCTGGCCTAGGTGACCATCAAGCAGTCGCAG
Organism: Myxococcota bacterium; assembly: GCA_041891195.1. Taxonomy (GTDB): domain Bacteria; phylum Myxococcota_A; class UBA9160; order UBA9160; family UBA4427; genus DUBZ01. The sequence goes on from JASDVE010000309.1 coordinate 9,825, forward strand.
CATGTCGTGGGTGGAGCCCCCGATGGAGTACACCGCGTTGAGCTCTTTGATTTCTGCGAGAGTCAGCCCTAGCTTTTTGAGCCGACCGATGAAGGCGAGTCGTTCGAGTTCATCGCCGCCATAGACGCGGCGCCCCGAAGCGCGCCTGCGCACGCCGGGGACCAGGCCCAGTTCTTCGTAGTAGCGGACCGTTCGCGCCGAGAGCCCCGTCTGTCGACAGGCTTCGCTGATGTCGACGAGTTCTTCGACCGCGACGCCAGATGCGTCAGTCCCTTGGGCGTCCTTCTGGGGATTTGATTGAACCGGGTTGGCCACGGCGAGTCTGGCTCCTAGGCCCGGGGTCGTCGCCCAGCCATTGGGTCGACGCGATGGGCCTGAATGGAAGCGGTCAGAGTACTTATCGGCAGCCGGGATTGCCAGTTTACGTTAACTGACTATCGACGGGAAACGGAAGCTGAGGCGCCCTCACAGGATATTGCACTGATCGACGCGGAAATCCACGAGCAAAACGAAGAAAAAACCTCATGCAGCCTCAGTAGTCGATGATGATCGACCAGCGCCCATAGAGGTCCTCACCGTCCTGGCCCTCGAACTCCTTCGAACTCCAGATGACGGACAGCAGCGACCGAAACCGTCCGTTGACGAAACCAAGGCCGAAAGGCGTGCGAATGACCGCGGTTCTTTTGTCCACTTCATGGCTGTCTCGAAACGTGTTGCCGTCGAGGAAGATATTCCGGACGACCGCGGAGAACTCGGCCCCCGCGAAAGCGTAGAGCCGGAAGCCAGTGCCAGCATCGTCCCTCGGCGCGAACCGACCTCGGCCAAAGTCGGCCGGCAATCGCCAGCCCGCACGAAGCAGCAGTCCGCCGGTCCCCGCGGTTTTTACGTTTCCAAGTTCGGCGATCACACTTCCGATCAGGTCGACGGCGATGCCCTCCCCCAACTCGATGGGTTCACCGGGAAGTCGCCAGTAACGAGAGCGTCGAAGGGTCAGCGCGGGCTCGTTTCTGAGTTGGTTGTCCCAACCTTCAAACTTCGGCGAATTCGTGATCTCATGGATGAGGCCTTGGCTTTGACGCGCGAACGCCGCAGGCCCGACAACTCCGACGTCGATCTCTAGCGAGTCGACGTAGGGAATCTTTTCGACTTCCTCGCGATGACGATCGCGGGCAAGTTCGAATCGCGCATAGAAATACCCAGCATAGGGCCGGTCCGCCAGGTCGAGTGACCGCAGTGCTGAGTTTTCGGGCGTGTAAATCTCATGTCCGAGTGCGACACCCCAGCGGACGTCAGTGGCAGCGCTTGCATCCCCGTCCGCAACCGCGGGATCGAGGGGCGAAAGAATCCACGCAGCGCGACGCATCCAGTTTGGAACCCGATCCTGCGGCGCGATGACTTCAAGAAACAGGCCGTTCGTATAATGCCGGTCTTCGCCAACGATGAAGTCATTGTCGATGTTGAACACGACACGCCAACTGTCGTTCGCCCAGACACTTGCTGGGGCGAGTGTACCCAGAGAAAAGGACAGAATGAGGATTGAACGCAGACTGCGGACTCTCATACGTTGTCCCTCATCGCGCGCCTAGGCGAGCACGTAGCACTCGACTTGGGAGCAGGCGCTTGAGTACATCTCGTTCGAGCCATGCCGAAATTTGCGTCAAACGCTCAAGGTCGACCCCGGTCTCGATCCCCTCTTCGTCGAACAACGAAACGAGATCTTCGGTTGCCAAGTTACCCGATGCGCCCGGTGCATATGGACACCCCCCCAACCCGCCCAACGATGAGTCGAACTTACGAACGCCCGCTTCGTAACCCGCCATGGCGTTGGAAAGTGCGCGCCCGTACGTGTCGTGCAAGTGCAGCACGAGGGCGTTTAGAGGCAGCGCATCACTCATCGCCTTCACCATGGCCTTCACTTGGCGTGGAACGCCAACGCCGATGGTGTCGCCAATCGCAACCTCATCTGCCCCCGCCTCGTGAAGCCTCACTGCGAGATCCACCACGGCGTCTTGGGCAACTGCGCCTTCATACGGACAGCCGAACGCGGTCGACACATAGACCCGACTCGGAACGCCCGCCTCAGCCGATCGCTCGATCACCTGCCGAAGACGTTCGAAGTGTGCCGCCACGGGCTTGTTCACATTTTTTTGGTTGTGCGTTTCGCTGACCGAAATAAACAGCGCGATGTCGTGCAGCCGTCCACTCGAACAAAACCGATCCCAACCCGGCATGTTGGGGACAAGTCCGGCATACCGCACGCCCTCGTGTTCGGAAAGCAAGCCCACCAACTCATCCGCGTCAGCCAGCTGGGGGATCCACTTGGGCGAAACAAATGACGTCACTTCGATGCGCCGAAACCCCGCTTCGACCAACTCGCGAATCAGGCGTGCCTTGGTATCCGTCGTCAGGATGTCGGTTTCGTTTTGCAAACCATCTCGCGGACCGACTTCACATAGCTCAACTTCGCTCACTAGGTCCCCAGTGTGTCACGCTCTCGATTCGGCAACGCCTCACTAGTGATAGCCGAGCTCTTCGATTCGCTTTGCGTTCTTCAACCACTTCGGATCGATCTTCACGAAAAGCTTCAGATGAACCCGACCGTCAATCAACTGTTCAATTCCCTTTCGGGCACGAATCCCGATCTTCTTCACCATGGCGCCGCCCTTCCCGACCACGATGCGCTTTTGAGAATCTCGCATCACCAGGATATTTGCGTCGATCCGAACCAAATCGGGTGAAGACTCGTCGTACTTGATGACATCCACCGCCATCGAATACGGCAGCTCTTGTCCCAGCAACTCAAAGACGGCCTCTCGCACGAGTTCCCCCGCGAGCCAGCGTACAGGGCGGTCAG
>JASDVE010000310.1:0-2845 GCA_041891195.1 Myxococcota bacterium
AGCGCCGATCAAGTAGAGACGGTCACTCGGATAGCTCACCACGGGAACGCAGCTCGGTGAACTCACTTCGTTGTTCACCCATGCCATGCGGAGGCTCTTGCTTTCGGGGTCCCAGGCGAACTTCTGGGCACCGAAGGGTTGGTAGCGAGGGTTGCTCCCAAGGAAGCTGATCAGCAGGCTGCGCGCGCGCTCGGGTAAGTACCACGGCGCATTGCGCGGGACGTTGTTGACGACAAGTGCCCCATATCCCGCGACCACGACCGACTGTTCTGACTGTATCGCTTCGAGATCCGGGTTCCCCATGTTGGCTGGGAGCATTCCGGCAATTCGCGGGTGCGGGGCTCCTTCCGGTGCGCTCCAACCGGCGGGGATGTCGTCGCGCCAGAACAACACGACGTTCATGAGATGCTCGCCGTCGGTAATGACGACAAACCGGTCTTCGTCGCCGAAGCCCATGAGACTCGGTGTCGCGCCGGAACCATGAGTCCAACTGTTGAGATAGACGGCGGACCATGCGCCGTCTTTTGGATCGACCGACAGCGCACTTCCGGTCCAAACGACCTTGTGCATGTGATCTTGGGAAGCGACGTAAATACCGCCCATTTCGTCTAAGGCGATGCCGTTGCGAACCCAGCCATATCCTGTTTTTCGGGTTGCCTTTTCTTCGGCGCCTTCGCTGTGTTGTAGCCGGACGACGTGATGACTCTTGAAGTCACGGGTGACGGCCACGATGTAGCCGTGCTCGGTGGGGATGATGATCCAACCATCGAAGGTCATGTTCATGCCAACGGTCAAGCCGGTGGCTTCGGCGGGAAGCTGAAACGTCGCCTTCTTTACAATCGCCGAGGCGGGGTCGTTCGGGTCGGCATCACCGTAGGCGGTGATGAGCCCGGACTTGTCGGCGACATAGTAAGTGTTGTCGACGTCAAGAACGGTGTAGACGCTTGAAAGGTCGCGCATCTTTGACGCTTGCTGAAACGACTCGTAGATCGCGAATAACCCGCTGTTGGATTTGTTGAAGCTCGCGATTGCGGGTTCGGAATCTTCTTTGGTCCAGCGGCGCGCGCCGTCGATCCAGTACGTCGCGAGTGTTTCAAAGGTGTCGAAGTCCACCTTTACGATCCGATCGAGCCCGTTGCTCCAAATGACCCGGCGTCCGTTGGGGTAGGGGCCCGACGTGTATGCGCCGAACTGTGCGGGGCCCGTGTGGTTGTATTGAATTTCGTTCGCGTTTAGGGCTCGTCCCGGATCGTCGGGGCCATTGATCGGAAGCGCATCTTGCTGCCCCGAGTCGCCGTGACCCAGGGGATAGACCGAGTCCGCAAGGAAGGGGTTCTTGGGAGGCAGGTTGGCGGCGGTTGCTGCCGCGCCGGTGAGCAGCGCAGAGAACACGACCAGCGTAACGATATGAAATCGAGCAGAGGTGTGGAACTTCATTTGAGTTTCCTTCAAAAGAAATCGGGCGATTGCCCGTTGGCGTAAGGCTTCGTGGTCATGACGACGTTCTGCCGACGCAGTCGTCGCATCAACGACGTGTCGGCTACTTGCACGGGCCGCTGCGCGGCGGCAGAGTGTCGGGTTCGCAGTTGTAGATGACGCGTCCTTGCTCGCCGTGCTGTTTGTCGAGCATGTGTCTCAGGGCAGGGGGGGCCATCCCGGGCGCGGGGACGTCGAGTAGGTCTCTGACTGGGATCGGATACGAAGTCCAGTCTTTGGGTGCGCGCCATCCGGGCGGCGGCACGATCCCACGCGGCGTTCCGCCGACAGGGTGGAGCGACCGCCAGCGGACGATGTCGTCGGAGAGGCTGGCGACAATCTCGGGATGTGCGGCGGCCAGGTTGTTCCGCTCTTCCGGGTCGTCGGCAATGCGAAACAGGTGGTTTGTCACTGCAGTTGTCAGCTGCTTCTGAACGATCCGTTGGACGAGTTTCCATTCTTGATCGAACGCCGTCGTCATCATCGTGCCTGGCACCGTCATTTCTGCGCCAAAGAAGAGCTTGCGATCGAGGGGGATGGGTTGGCTCTTTGACAATGCCGGCCAAAGGTTGCGTCCGTCCAAGGCGAAGGTATCGCCGGGCTCCACGTTTGACGCGCCGGCGAGTGTGGGGAACACGTCCATCACGGACACGATGTCCGGAACCGTCGACCCCGCTTTGATCTCGGCCGGCCAACGCATCATGGCGACGACACGGATCCCACCTTCGAACGTCTCACCTTTGCCACCGCGAAGCGGTGCGTTGTTGGCGCCGCCACTCGCATAGGCCGCGCCTCCGTTGTCGCTGAGGAACAACACGATCGTATTCTCGCGAATGCCCTGGTCATCGATCGTCTTAAGGACGCGACCGATGCCTTGGTCCATCGCATCCACAACCGCGGCGAAAACCGGCCGCGCGCTCGGACGCTTCGCCATGCGACTCATTCGGCGCGATTCATCGGTGAATTTGCTGCGGGCGGGAGGGCGGTCGTCTACCAGGTCTTTGTACTTGTTCTTGAGATCCTCCGGCGCTTCGAGCGGCGTATGCGGGGCAATAAAGGGGACGTATAAAAAGAACGGGCGCGTCTCGTCTCGCTATCGAATGAAGCGGCTCGCTTCGTCGGCGAGCATGAAGGTCTCGTAGTCCTTGCCTTCAAGTGGGTCGCCGTTGCGTTGGCAATCTCTGCCGCCTGGCACCGCAACAGGCGGGAAGTAACCGCCCTCGGTGTGGAGGTGTCTCTCCTCGTCGAGCCGCTCCTTGAGGGGACTGACGTCACGGTTGGGATCATGGCTCTCCTCCGCTCCAACTTTGCGGTCGCCGCCTTCTTGATCTCCGGGACAAGGCCCTTGCAGATCGGGCAGCGGTCAGAG
>JASDVE010000311.1:0-11901 GCA_041891195.1 Myxococcota bacterium
GTCGATGTTTGCGGTGATCTTGCTCTCGTCGTTGAAGGTGACGCGTACCCACGCGGTCTGGCTCGCCGCGCTCTTTGTGGGACAACTCTTCTTTACGAGCGGGGCTGTGCGCACGGGGTTCACCGTGATGTATCTCGTGGCTTCGGTTGGCGTGCTTGCTTTTAGTGGCCCGGATCGTCGCCGTGCTTTCTTCGCACTCTTGCGCGGTAGCGAAGTGGACTTGTCGAATGCAGGTGGCGCGTCTCGCACCGCGGGCGAATGATCCCGGCGTCGTTAGACTTCGACACAGCGGTGGTCGGCGCTGGGGTCGTGGGGGTTGCCGCTGCGGCAGCTCTCGCAGCCACGGGTCGATCGGTAGTTGTCTTGGAGACGTGCGATCAGATCGCTCAGATCGGATCAAGCCGTAACAGCGAAGTGATTCATGCGGGGATCTATTATCCGAAGCAAAGCTTGAAGGCCACGTTGTGTCGTCGCGGTTCCGACCTCTTGTACGCGCGGTGCGAAGTGCGTCGCGTCGGGCACAAGCGCATCGGGAAACTGATCGTGGCGACTTGCGACGAAGAGATTCCGAAACTCGAAGCGTTGTTGAGCGCTGCCCGTGAGAACGACGTTCCCGACATCTCGATGATCGACGCGGCTGAACTCGCGCGTCTCGAACCGGATGTCGCAGGCGTCGCCGCGCTGCATTCGCGGGCAACGGGGATCGTCGATGCCCACGGCCTTTGCCTTTCTTATCTCGCAGAAATGGAAGAGCACGGCGGTACGCTGCTTGTCGATCACAAGGTGACGGTGCTCAATCGCGAACCAGACCACTGGCGAGTTGTCGTTCGAACCCGCGCCGGCGAGGGGGATGAGCAGACACTTCGTTGCCACGAAGTCGTGAATGCCGCGGGGCTTGAGGCGGACCAGGTCGCAAAGCTAGCGGGGGTCGACATCGATGCGGCGGGTTATCGCATCTATCGGTGCAAAGGTGATTATTTCGCGCTTGCCCCCGGTGCGGATGTGAAACTGAAACAGCTGGTTTACCCGGTTGGCAGTGCGTCCGGTGACGGGTTGGGGGTTCACGCGACACTCGACCTTGCGGGACGCGTTCGTTTTGGCCCGGACGCCCACTACGTGTCGGACATCGACTACCAGGTGGACGGCACGAAGGCGTCTGCATTTGCCGATGCGGTCGCGCGCTACTTGCCCGCGATGCGTGCAGAATGGCTGACCCCTGACTTCGCAGGGATTCGCAGCAAACTCGCGGCGGAAGGCAGTGGCTTTCGAGACTTCGTCGTCGGCGAAGAAAGCGACAAGGGGCTGCCTGGCCTCGTGAGCTGTGTTGGGATCGAGTCTCCGGGGCTTACGGCGAGTGGGGCGATCGCCGAGCGCGTTGTGGGCCTGCTCGACGCGCGCTAAGAGCGCCGATTAGTCCGCGATCCAAACCGCGCAGCCGAGGTTGTCTCCCGCGCGATGTTTGCGCTGAATTTGGTTCGCGCTCTGGGCCACGCCGCGACAGGTTTCGATCGGGCGCAGATCTGCGGCACAGCTCAAACTCTGTGACTGAATGGCGTGCAGCTCGGTTTCTGGCTTGTCGTGTCCAATGCCGTGTTCCGAAAAGCCGTCGGTAACCAGCACAACCGAACGGGTGCCTGCGAGGGGAAAGGTTCCGATGCCGCGCTTGGCTTCATGCTCAGCACTGGGCGGATAGCCGAGGTAAGCGGGCCGTTCCGAAGAATGTGCGGCCCATCCAATGTCAACGGGGGCGGCGTCCCGGGTCCAGAAAATATGGCTGTCTCCAGCCGAAGCGTGGACGAGGATGTCGTCTTCAGGACGAATCACGACTAGGCACAACGTCGTGGGGGAAGGGCGCAAGCTAGAGCGCTCGGCTTCGCCAAGGATCGCGAGGTTGGTTGCGCTCACCGCTGCGGAGACTTCGCGTTCTAGTTCGTCCGGTGAGCCTGCCGAGGCCGCAGTCCAACGCTCCGCGTTGTGCTCGAGTAGCTGACGCATCGCGATCTCTGCACCGATTGCGCCATGATGTCCGTCCGCGACCGCGAGCACTGCGCCCCCGGGACCGACGGCAAACAGGCATGCATCTTCGTTCGGTTCAGTATGAGAATAGGTTTTGGCCGCGCCTCCTCGGGACAGCGCAACTGCACAGGCCCCCTCCGCCACGACTTCAATTGCGCCGAGCGTTGTATGATCGCGACCCGCAAGGAGTGCCGATCGCATGCCCGTTTACTCGCGATCTGCTTCGACGATGTGGGGTGCTGAAGCGCTAGGAGCATCTGCCTCGTCATTGTCGGGGCGACCCTCTGCGACATCATCGAAACGGAGCGTCGTGCGGCTAAACGACAGGTCTTCAACAGGAACGCCGCCGATGAGGTGTTCTTGAATGATGCGTTCCAAGTTTTCCTGAGTGCACTGTCGGTACCAAGTCCCTTCCGGGTACACGAGGGCGATCGGGCCGTCCATACAGACGCGCAGACATTCGGCTTTGGAGCGGAATACGCCGCGTTCTACATCGACGAGCCCCAACTCCTTGAGCCGCGCTTTTAGAAAGGCCCAGGACTCCGCTTGACTCGTCGTTTCGGCGCAGGTTCCACCGACGCATAGAAAGATATGTCGCTCAATCGACTCGAGTTCGAGGCGCTTTGACATGCGCGAGAGTTGCTTGTCTACGTTCACAGAACCCAATCTATCATGCGAGACGGTGCGGACAACTAGGAGTTTCTTGGATCAGCGTCCTACGAGCGGGTAATCGAGGTCATTCTGAGCCACAATTGGGCAATGTTGAGCATGGATGATGAGTTGACGGTTGCGACCTGTCAGACAAGCCAGACGAGAAAGACAAGGGGAGAATCGATGCCCACCGAGGCGTTTCCCAATCAGGCAGATGATTCATCACAGTTGTTGTTTGCCGTGTGCCACGAAATTTCGAATCTCGTCGCGGCGATTCGACTGCAAGCGCATTTACTTGATGAAGATCTCGACGCGCGTGGTCTCGCCGTGGCTTCACTCGATATCGACGACTTGTCGGCGCGGACTGCGTCGCTGCTCGCAATGGTGCGACCCATGATGAGCCCCGCTCCCGAATCGATTCCGTCAGTGAGTGCCGGGGTGATTGCGCAGGGAATCGAGCGCGCTTTGTCGGAATACGGTGGACGCGGTTTCGAAATCACTTTCAACATCGAGCCCGATCTGCCCGACGTAACCGCCGAACCCGAATTATTTCACTACCTGATACTGTGCCACGCATACGGGGCGATGGAGGCGATGGAGGAACTCGGCGAGCGCGGTCAAATCCGCATCGAGGTCACTTCTCGCGAAAAGGAAGTGGTCTTTGCGATCGAGGACGAAGCGCCGAAAGATGCCGAGCACTTGTCGTGGTGGAAGGCGAGCCTGAGAGGGCGGGCCCTCGAAAGTGCAGTTGCACATCACATCCTCGACAAACGAGGGGCGCGCTTCGAAGTGCGTCGTGTTGGTGGGCGAAACCGCACGGAACTTGCCGTCCCCCGTGGTTGATTCCTGAGGCGGCTTCTATCGCCCCCTTAACCTCGCCTCGAGCACGCCGTTTACCACCGTTTCGATCACTGCTTCTGGCGCCTCGGTTGGTGTGAAACCTCGCTTGTTCTGCTAGTGTCCGACCGCCTTGGCGTCCCCGGTCCGGGAATCTCTCCTTCATTTTTGGTCTCTCGGTACCGCTGCACTTATCGGCTATCGGCCCAGCCTGACGACCAGGTGCCGACACTTGGCTTCGGCCAGTTCTCATCAGAAGATTCCCGTAGTTCCAACCGCGGCGCGCATCACCAGATCGGTGAGCGACGCGCATGCTCTAGATACGGGCCTTGAATCAATAAAACACTGTAAAGAGGCATGCTGGAATTGGCGAAGTGACGTCAACTCCCAATCTAAACCCCGATCTTGAATTCAACCGTTGAATCCTACATCTGACAACAGTCGCGCGTGGCTCGTACCGCGGGACGGAAAGCGAAAGTATCACCGTGTCCAACGCCGCTCCTAGATCCGACCTTCGAAACCTCGCCATCATCGCCCACGTCGATCACGGCAAAACAACCCTCGTCGACGCCATGTTGCGCTTCGCGGGCTCGTTTCGCGAAAACCAAGTAGTTGAAGAGCGGGTGATGGATTCCGACGACCTCGAAAAAGAGCGCGGCATCACGATTTCATCGAAGAGCACATCGATCGAATTCGAGGGCGCGCGGATTCAGCTTGTCGACACACCTGGACACGCCGATTTCGGCGGTGAAGTGGAACGTGTCCTCGGCATGGTTGACGCGGTGCTGTTGCTCGTAGACGCAGTCGAAGGCGTGATGCCCCAGACGCGCTTCGTTCTCCGCAAGGCCTTGGAACGCGGTCTCAAGCCGATCCTCGTGGTCAACAAAATTGATCGCCCGGAACAACGTTCCGAAGAAATCATCGACGAAGTGTTTGACCTTCTGGTTGAGCTGGGCGCCGACGACGAACAGCTCGATTTCCACACGGTCTTTGCTTCGGCGAAAGCCGGCGTGGCAACCCGCGACATGGCGGACGAGCCTGTTGATATTCGCCCGCTCATGGAGGCGATACTCGAATGCACCGAGGCTCCGATGGTAGACCTCGAAGGACCGATGCAGTTCCAGGCGGTGACGTTTTCCTATGACGCTTACGTGGGCCGTCTCGTCATTGGTCGTGTGAACCGCGGCGTTCTCAAGCGCGGAAGCAACGTCGTCTGCGTCAACAAGGACGGCAAGAAGAGTTCATTCAGGGTCACCAAGCTCTTCGGGACTCGGGGGATTGATCGCGTTGAAATGGAAGAAGCGCGTGCTGGAGACATCGCGATCCTCGCCGGTATCGACTCGATCGAGATCGGCGACACGATCTGCGACCCGTCATTCCCCGAAGCATTGCCCCGCATCGCGATCGACCCGCCGACCATCAGCGTTTACTTGCAGGTCAACACGTCTCCCTTCGCCGGACGCGAAGGCAAGTACGTGACCAGTCGCCAGATTGGGGATCGACTGCGCCGCGAAGGTCTAACCAATATCTCCGTCGCGATCGCCGCAACCGACCGACAAGATTCATTCCAGGTGTCCGGCCGCGGTGAGTTGCAAATCGCCGTGCTGGTCGAAACCATGCGCCGCGAGGGGTATGAGTTCGCCGTCTCGCGCCCCGAGATCATTCCTCGCGAGATTGACGGCAAGAAGTCTGAGCCGGTTGAAGACGTTGTGATCGACGCGCCAGAATGGGCCGCGGGCTCCGTGATGGAAAAACTGGCCACACGCAAAGGCCGCATGGTCAACATGAACCAGGAATCGGGACGCGTCTCGTTTTCGTTCATCGTTCCGAGTCGCGGCCTGTTCGGTTACCGAAGTGAGTTTCTGACCGACACCCGGGGTGAGGGAGTCATGTACGCAACGCTCAAGGGCTATGAACCGTGGGTGGGGGACATGGACCAGCGCCCCGTTGGCGCCATCGTGTCGACCGATCAAGGTCAAACGACTCCGTTTGCGATTGTAAAGATTCAGGAGCGTGTCGCGCTGTTCGTGGATCCGGGGGTTCAGGTCTACGAGGGACAAGTGGTCGGCGAAAACCGCAGGCCAGGGGACATGCAAGTAAACATCTGCCGTGCCAAGAAACTCGACAATATGCGCGCCTCGGGCAAAGACGACACGCCTGTCATTACGCCCGCTCGCAAAATGACGATCGAATCTGCACTCGAATGGATCGAAGACGACGAGCTGCTCGAAGTGACCCCTGAAAACCTGCGCTTGCGCAAAAAATCGCTTTCACGCAGTTCGCGCAAGCGCGCGGTCTAGCAGGCTGCTGCTAGGGGGCGGGGATGTCTCGCTCCGACGCCTTGGCGAACTCGGCCCGCAACTCCGCGTAGCTCTTGGCAACTGGGAATTGCGGGAATTCGTCGATCACGTTCTGCGGTGGGCAAAATAAAATGCCCGCATCGGCTTCTTCGAGCATCGTCGTGTCGTTGTAGGAGTCGCCCGTTGCGATGATGCGAAAATTCAGCCCGTGAAACGCTTGCACGGCCTTTCGCTTAGGATCGGCCTGCCGCAAGTGGTAGTCAACGATCATACCGGCGTCGTTCATTTCGAGCTTGTGACAGAAGAGGGTAGGGAAGCCGAGTTGTCGCATCAGTGGTTCGGCAAACTCGTAAAACGTGTCCGAAAGGATCACGACCTGAAAGTGATTGCGGAGCCAATCGAGGCAGTCTTTGGCTCCGGGAAGCGGGGACAGACCGCTGATCACATCTTGGATGTCCGCGAGGCCGAGCTTATGCTGTTCGAGGATGCCGAGTCGCTGCTTCATCAGGACGTCGTAGTCGGGGATGTCGCGAGTCGTAGCGCGCAATTCGTCAATGCCGGTGCGTTCTGCGAAGTTGATCCAAATTTCAGGGATCAACACACCTTCGAGATCTAGACACGCAAGCTCCACTTTCTTCTCCTCGGGTCGTGTTGGGTTCGCTCGGCGGTTCAAATGCGGCCGGAGTCTCGCGCAGTCGGGGGTGGCGTGTCGAGGGCTAGTGGTCGCGCATTCCCAGAGTCGCGTTTCAAGCAGGGATATGGGCCATTCGGTAGGATACGAAAATGCGTCCCTTTATTAGACACATCCGCGAGGTTTTCATGAGTCGGACGGCCACATGTTGCAGCGCATTCGTTGCGGCGGTTGCCCTTGGGGCCTGTTCTTCGGGTGCTCCGGAGGAAGAGTCTAGCGCTCCGGAGATGCCGGCCGTCACGGTGGCGGCCACACAAGTGTTCGCCGAAGACTTTGTCTACAAGGTGGCGCTCACCGGCCAGCTCGAAGCAGAACATTCTGTTGTCTTGAAGCCTGAAATCGAAGGCGTCGTCGAAGAGATCTTTGGCACCGAGGGGCAGCCAGTCGGGAAGGGTGAAACGCTCTTTCGCCTTCGTGCCGGAGAGCAGCGCGCACGGCTGGACGAGGCGCAGGCCGAGATGCGACTCGCAACGGATGTCTACGACCGTATCCAACAGCTTTCGCGTAGCGACGTTTCTTCGGTCGCGCGCGAAGCCGAGTCCCTCGCCAGGCTAGACGTTGCAAAAGCCAAGGTTGCCCTCGCCAAGATCGAGCTTGAGCGAACCCGAATTCATGCGCCATTCGATGGCGTGTTAGGCATTCGAATGGTTTCGCCAGGAACGCGGCTGCGCGAAGACGAAGGACTCACCTCGATCGAAGCGATTGATCGGCTACAGCTAATCTTTACAACGGTGGAGTTTGGTGCCGCCATCGCTCGTACGGGCGCAACGATTCATGCTCGGGTTGCAGCGTTTCCCAATGAACGGTTCCCGGGGATGATCTTCTTTGTTTCGCCAACGATCGACCCGGCAACGCGGCGTCTGGTGATGAAGGCTTGGGTGTCGAACAGCGATCACCGACTGAAACCGGGAATGTTTGCCAACGTCGACATCGGCTTGCCTGCGCGAAAGAACACCTTTCTCCTGCCGGACTCCGCCATGGTCTACGACCGCCACGGTATCTATGTGTGGAAGGCAGGGGAAGATGATCTCGCGGTCAAGGTTCCTGTTACGATCGGTCAACGACAAGATGGCCGTGTTGAAATTTTGTCCGGTGTTGCAGCGGGGGACTGGGTGGTGACCGCCGGCACGAATAAAGCGATGGCGGGTATAAAGCTGCAGTTCGACCGAAACGCTGCCGCGTCCAACAAAGAGGTCGAGGTCGGAGCGTGAGGCTCTCCCAGATCTGCATCGAGCGACCTGTCTTTACGACGGTGATGTCGCTCTTGATTATTCTGATCGGCTTGATCGCGGCCCCGCGGTTGCAGAACCGCGAAGTGCCCGACGTCGATGCGCCAGAAGTTTCGATTGTCACCGTGTATCACGGTGCTGCGGCAGAGGTTGTCGAAACCTCGGTGACACAGATCATCGAAGGTGCGGTCAACGGGATCGAGGGCGTCAAGCACATGACGTCGACGAGCCAGGAAGAGTCTTCGCGGATCACGATCGAATTCGAATTGGATCGGGATATCGAGGCCGCCGCGAACGATGTCCGTGACCGGATCGCGCGGGTTCGCGGTCGGCTGCCGATGGACGTCGAAGAGCCGGTGGTCGCAAAGTCGGACGCCGATGCCCAGCCCATTTTGTGGCTGGCGTTGCACGGCGAAAACTATGACCCGATCGCGTTGACGCGGATCGCGGACGATGTCGTAAAAGATCGACTCGAAAAGCTGCCCGGGGTCGCCTCAATCGTGCTGGGTGGGGACCGCCGTCTCGCGATGCGGATCTGGATCCACAATCGCAAACTCGGTGCACAGCAGTTTGCGATCTCAGACGTGATTGCAGCGCTGCGACGGGAAAACGTCGATATCCCCTCTGGGCGAATCGAGGGCCGAGATTCGGAGTTGACCGTTCGCAGCCTCGGCGAGATGCGGACTGCCGAAGAGTATCGGCAGCTTGTCATCAGCTCAGACAACGCAAAGCAAGTTCGCCTTGGAGACGTAGCGGACGTTGTCGAAGGGGCAGAAGACGATCGGAAGATCGTCAAGTTCGACGGCCGCCCCGCGATCGGGATCGGCATCGTCAAGCAGTCCAAGGCCAATACCCTCTCCGTGGTTGATGCGGTCAAAAAAACCATCGTTGAAATTCGCCGTGACCTGCCGGAAGACGTCGGATTCAACGTCTCGTTTGATACGTCGATCTTCATCAGCGAATCGATTCGCGATGTTCAGCTCACCATTGCTGTCGCTGCGCTTCTCGTCGTTTTGGTGATTTATGTTTTCTTACGGAGCTTTCGCGCCACAATCATTCCGGCGGTTGCGATCCCGGTCTCCGTCATTGGCAGCCTCGGTGTTCTTTACTTCGTTGGCTACTCGATTAACACGATCACGTTGATGGGCATCACACTCGCGATCGGCCTCGTCGTCGACGACGCGATCGTGGTGCTCGAAAATATCACCCGTTGGGTCGAAAATGGAACGCCACCGATGGAGGCCGCGCGCCGCGGCATGAGTGAGATTTCATTTGCCGTTGTCGCGGCGACGATCAGTGCGGTTTCGGTTTTCCTCCCCCTGGTCTTTTTGACGGACACGACTGGGCGTTTGTTCCGAGAGCTCGCTGTGACCGTGGCCTCGGCGGTCGCGATTTCTGGTTTCGTCGCGCTGACCCTCGTCCCCATGCTATGCGGTCGCATCCTAGGGAGAAGTAAGCCCGAGGGACCCGTGAAGCTGGCCTTTGGCCGAGCCATCGACGCTGTGACGTCTGCCTATGTTCGGATGCTCGAATTCTGCGTTGCAAAGCCGAGCCGGACCTTGGCCCTCGTGCTTCTTGGCGTGGTGTGGGTTGCAGGCGGTGGGTTGCTTTACGGCGGCATGAAGAAAGAACTCATGGCAGACTCCGACCGCGGCTTGTTCTACGTCATCACCATTGGTCCCGAAGGCGCGACCATTGACTACATGGCGCGCTATCACGACCAAGGCGATGAGATGGTGCGCGCGCTTCCCGAACATCATCGAAGCTTGTCGGTGGTGTCTCTGGGAATCGGAGCTCCAGGTGTTGTGACACGCGGCATTATTTTTGCGCAGCTTCATGACGATCGAGAGCGGGATCTGAAAACGGTGGTCGATGATTTGTACGGTTCGCTCACAACCATTCCGGGCATCAAGGCCTTCGCGTATAGCCCGACGGCGCTTGGGGAATTCAGTTCCGCGCCCGTCGAAATTACAGTTGTGGGGCATGACCTCACCGAACTTGCGCGTATCGCCGACGAAGTCGAACGGCGCGCGGGAGAAACCGGGAACTTCAACCGCATACAGACGGACCTCGTGCTCAACAAGCCTCAGCTCGAAATCAGTGTTGATCGCGAGCGGTCAGGCGACCTGGGGATGTCGATGGAAGACATTGCGACGACCTTACGCGTGATGTTGGGTGGCCAGGCCATTTCAACGTTCAAGGTCGACGGCGAAACCTACGACGTGATGGCCCAGCTCAAGAAGGATGAACGCACGCGGCCCGCCGACTTGCTCGAAATTTTCATCCATGGTCGTTCGGGGTTGATCCCGTTGGCCGCCGTGGTGACGGCGAAGGAAACGATTGCTCCCCGCGAAGTGCCGCACTTTGACAGGCAACGGTCGGTGACGGTGAGTGCTTACCTCGCGGACGGTTATTCGCAGGGCGCGGGCCTCGAGCAGTTCATGGAGATCGCCGAAGACGTGATCCCGGCAGACAGTGGCTATCGCGCTCGATTTAGTGGCGAGGGCGAGAAGTTCTTCGAGTCGGCGAACGCGATCGTTTTTGCCTACCTACTCGCCATCGTGGTTGTGTATTTAGTGCTCTGTGCGCAGTTCGAAAGTTTTTTGCATCCGCTAACCATTCTGGTCGCCGTGTTTCTTTCTTTTACCGGCGCGCTCGTAGGGCTTTCGTTGATGGACATGTTCGGCGTGCCGGGCATGACGATCAATCTGTTCAGTCAAATCGGCATTGTGATGCTCGTGGGGCTCGTGACAAAGAACTCGATCTTGATCGTCGAGTTTGCAAACCAGCTGCGTGGGCGAGGTGAGAGCTTGGTGAAGGCGACGGTCGATTCGGCGCGCTTCCGTTTTCGACCGATTCTGATGACGGCGCTGGCGACGGTCATGGGCATCCTGCCAATCGCCGCAGGCCTCGGTGCAGGCGGCGAGTCTCGCGCGCCTCTGGGTGTCGCGGTCGTGTCCGGCATGGTGTTTTCGACCTTGCTTACATTCTTTGTTGTCCCCGCCACGTACATCACCATGGAACGCATGCGTTCGCGCTTTGCCGGGGCGCCGGTCGACGCCCGAACCACAGTACCCGTGCAACCTATTGCGCACACCGAAGGTGAGTCGTGAGCGACTACGAAGCGCTTCTTCTCGGTCTCGTGCAGGGGCTCACAGAATTTCTTCCGGTCTCGAGTTCGGGGCATCTTGTCGTGTATTCAACCCTTCTTGGGCTCGATACAGAAGGTGGGTTGCTGTTCGAAGTCGCGGTTCACGTTGCGACGCTCGTCGCGATCATGATTTACTACCGCGACAAGATCGGGCGACTCATTAAAGGTGTTTTCACGCGTGAGCGGGCTTCGACCCGCTACGTAGGAAAACTCGCGGTCGCGACCCTGCCTACGGTCGTCGCCGTCATTGCGTCGAGCCAGTATCTCGAAGAGGTTCTTTCAAACCCCGCGGTCGCCGCCGGGGGGTTGATCGTCACGGGGGCCGTCTTGTGGACGACGCGAACCACGCTTCCGGCCGCGAAGAACAACGAACCGACCTGGAAGGCTGCCTTCTATATCGGCGTCGCCCAGGCTTTCGCAATCTTGCCCGGCATTTCGCGGAGTGGTTCGACGGTGGCGGTCGCCATGGCGATGGGGGTCGCTCCCGCGGCTGCGGCGCAGTTTTCGTTTTTGATGGGCATCATTGCCATTGGCAGTGCAGCGATCCTGATGATCCCCGACCTGGGCACTGCGTCTCCCGAAGCGTTGACGTCGATCGCGCTGGGCTCACTATCGGCATTGGTGTCGGGCATCGTTGCGATCTGGCTTTTCGTCGTCGTGCTCCGACGGGAATTGTTTCACCAGTTCGCCTACTACACGGTGACGTTGGGGGTTGCATTCGGCCTCTATGTCTGGCTCGTGTAAGACTGGCGACTCACCCGCTTCGTTTCAAATCATGCTGAATAAGAGGGAATTATCGTGGCTGCAAAACAG
Organism: Myxococcota bacterium; assembly: GCA_041891195.1. Classification (GTDB taxonomy): domain Bacteria; phylum Myxococcota_A; class UBA9160; order UBA9160; family UBA4427; genus DUBZ01. The sequence continues at coordinate 11,689 of JASDVE010000311.1, forward strand.
ATCCAATTAATTTCTTGGAACGTGAACGGGATCCGCGCTGCGACCAAGAAGGGAATGGTCGATTGGCTGAAGAAAACCAGCCCCGAGATCATCGGCTTGCAAGAAGTACGCGCGTGGCCCCAAGACATGCCGGACGAAGTGACTTCACTGCCCAAACTCCATCAGCATTACACCGAACCCGAACGCAAGGGGTACAGCGGGCTTCGCCCCCTA
>JASDVE010000311.1:11911-12572 GCA_041891195.1 Myxococcota bacterium
TCCGTTGAAACGAGCCTTGGTGAAGATCGGTTTGACAGCGAAGGCCGAATTCAAATTGCGCGTTTTGGCAAGTTGGTGGTGGCCAATGGCTATTTTCCCAATGGCAACGGGAAGAACCGCGACAACAGCCGCATTCCTTACAAACTCGACTGGTATCGGGCACTCTTCGACAAGGTGCAGCGACTTCGCAAAGGCGGATACCGGGTGCTGGTGATGGGCGACTTCAATACGGCACATCGCGAAATCGACCTGGCGCGCCCGAAGGCCAACGCAAAAACCAGTGGCTTTTGTCCGGAAGAACGAGCCGAAATTGATCGCTGGGTGGAAGCGGGTTGGGTGGACACGTTTCGCGCCTTTGAGGAAGGTCCAGACCACTACAGCTGGTGGAGCCAACGCTTTGGTGTGCGCGAAAAAAATATCGGGTGGCGTCTCGACTATGTGATGGCCAGCCCTGCGGCGATGAAGTTCGTGAAAAACGGATTCATCTTAAAAGACGTCAAGGGCTCGGATCACTGTCCGGTTGGTGTGGACCTCGACTCTGGGATCTACGGCTGACGCGGCGCCGTAAGCACCGGCTGGCCCGCTTGCGGTTCGGAGGGTCAGGGGGCAAGTTCCCGGCGCATGGAAAAAATTGCCGACGCATTTTCGACTGCATTGATGC
>JASDVE010000312.1:0-2793 GCA_041891195.1 Myxococcota bacterium
TCGAGAACTACGGCGTCCTGTCGAAGCGTGAAACCATGAGCCGACTCGAGGTTTACCTCGAACAATATGTGCTCTCGGTTGGCGTCGAAGCGCGTACGACGGTCGAGATGGCCAAGACCGTCGTGTTCCCCGCCGCCATGCGGTACCAGGGGCAACTGGCTTCAACGGCCGCAAGCATGAAGGCTGTTGGCAGCAACGTCGACACCACGGTGCTCGACAAAGTAACCGCCTTGATTGCACGACTCGAAGGCGCCGTGAGCGCGCTCGAAGAAGAGCTTGCTCACGAAACTGGCGAAACAACGACCCTCGCGCACGCCGATCACTGCTGCACTGTCGTTCTGCCCGCCATGCTCGAAGTGCGAGGCGCAGCCGACGAACTCGAGGGCATCGTGGCCGACGACCTTTGGCCACTCGCGACCTACCAAGAAATGCTCTTCATCAAGTAGCGACGATAGACGCCGCAGCGAAATCGAAATTCACGTGCCCGGTGCCGAACTTCTTGTTCACGCACCGGGCGCGTTTGCGTTCGGGCTCGCAACCGCGTGAAATGAGTTCCTCGCTAGACCGTGACCACGCCGCGTTCAAAACTTGGACATGACTTTGTTGGCAAACCAGTCGAGGTAGCCGCGTTTGTCTTCGAGCGGGATCTTATAGTTGTCCGCAAAGCCGAACACGATCGACGAAAGTCCTTGTTCTTCGAGTTCCTTCAAGCGCGCCGTCTCGTTGATCTCTCGTACCGGGCAAACCGTTTCAAATGCTTCGTTCTCGGTTCCAAATTCTTTTCGGTAGTCGGCAAGCTTTCCGAGGATCGCGGGGAGTTCGTCGATCGTGTTCCCCGCGCCAATCCAGCCCTGGCCCGCCCTTGCGGCGCGTCGCAGCGCGGGCTGGCTATCGCCACCGATGTAGATGGGCACGCGTTTGTCGGGCGCCGGAGCCACGGCCACTTCGGGGAAGTCGAAAAAGTCGCCATGATGTTCGACGTAGCCGCCGTCCCATAGCTTGCGAAGGACGTCCATGCATTCGTCCATGCGCTTGCCCCGGGTTTTGAAGTCTACCCCGTAGGCGTCGAACTCTTCTTTCATCCAACCCGCACCGGCGCCGAGGATCAAGCGGTTGTCGCTAATGCGCGCGATGGTGCCGGTGGCCTTTGCGACTTCGATCGGATTTCGAAGTGGCAAGACATAGACGGCGGTAGAAAGTTTGAGCTTGGTCGTGGCCATCGCCATCGCGGTAATGGTTGTGAAGACTTCGGGGTAGGGCATGTCGCCCGTAATGGGGGGTGCGCCGTCTTCGCTGTAGAGGTAGTCGGCCGTCATCTCCTTTGGGATGAAGCCGTGGTCAGCGCCCATGATGCCTTCGAAGCCGAACTCCTCTGCATGACGTGCCAGACCGATCATTTCTTCAGCGGGGAGCCAGGGGGCAATGAGCCAAAACTTCATGCTGGGGTGTCCAATCGAGGTCGGGTTGGCGGGGCAGGCGTCATCGGCAGCACGCCCCGTATAGAAAGAAGAATCGTTGCGCGGGTAAAGATGCGGTACTCGCGTCCTGGGAAGCAACTTCAATTGCCGGGTTAACCTGGCCCCCATAGGACGAAGCACGCGATGGTGCCGCACGCCCCAACGAATAGCGCGCCGTCGAGCACGACTGCGCTGTAGCGCTCGCGAGGGCGATAGCGAGACAACGCGAGGAACTCCGCTCCTGGGATCAACGCGAAACCACGCAGCGCTTCTGGGGCCACGAGTGCGACGCCGAGCCCCAAGCCCGCGACTGCAATTGCGGGGTTGAGTCGACGTCGGGCATTTGCGTGTCGGGCGCTCTCGTTTGCGCGGCGCCGGTCGAGGTTTGACGCCATCAGGTTTGAGACAATCGTGCACCCGACCACGAGGCCGACCCAGTACAGGGTTTCGAAGCCGGGCCGCGCGTTCGCCGGGGCGCCCAGCACCGGCAAACCGACGGTGACCGAAAGCCACGCCCCCGTGAGATAAAGCGTCTTGATCCCGCGTACGCGTTTGAGTCGACGGTGAAACAGGCCTAGCCCCAAGACCGCGCCGCAAAGAACGGCGGTCGACGTGGGGAGGACGACGACGCTCGCAAGACTCAAAAGTGCCGCGACGCTCGACAGCGCGACGAGGCGCTTCCGATTCTCAGCTACAAACTCGCTCCGGAGTGGGGCGAGCAGGCGGTCGCGTTCGACATCGCGCAGCCGATCCACGTTGTAGACCACGAGCGTTCCCGTTGCCGCGAGCGTGACGACGGCGGCGTCCGGCGCGAGACCAAAGGCCAGACTCACGCCGCAATCGCGCTCGAATCGGCAAGCGCGTCAAAGAGTCTCAGAACTCGATTTCCCCCTGAGGCGCCTTCACCTGTTGCGGATTCGGCTCGGGAGCGATTTTTTCGGTTTTGGGGTTCGATTGGCATCCGTCACCGGGGGTGGACAAGGCGGAGGCAAACCGTACCCGCCTCCAGCCGAGTGGTAGGGTGGTTTGGGTTCTAAACCTATACAGACAGAGATATAGGAAAGAAGGGCAGCCAGTATGCCCCACGCAAAATTCAGTCGCGAATCGGGAATGGGGACTGCCTCACGATTGCTGAGGCTACGCTACGGTAGATTTCTCGCGGTGATCTCTGTGGTCGCGCGCGATTGCGCACAAGTGAGTGCGTATCGGTCACGATTTATCAGAAACCACCCAAATATTGTTGGGCGTCCGTGGTCGAGCACTTCGCGTGAAGTATTCACTGTAGAACGTAGACGAACATCTAACGAAGATAGGAACCGAGGTTCGGGATTTGGGA
>JASDVE010000313.1:0-711 GCA_041891195.1 Myxococcota bacterium
TCGACGTTTTCCTTCGGTCCTCGACTTTCAAGAACTGTGCAACAAGCTGGGGATACATATTGTCGAATCAATGTTCGTCGACTCTGCTACCGGCGCAGAGGTAATCGAAAATCCCAACCTCAACGCTGATCTTGCGATCGTTGCCGTCACGCGGTGACCCAAGAAATGAAATGCCGAAGACGCTTGGCGGCATGGGCTTGCCGAGAAGCGGGCGAGTCTGTCGCAGCAGTCGGATTACGATGTAAGTCGGACGACGTCGCGTCGAAAGACGATGCTTAGATTAATCGCATCTACTGTTTGGTGAGGTCTTCGCTCAGCCTCTTGACCGTCATAAGAACCTTTGTCCGGTGACCCTTCATAACCGGGCTGAACAGCGTGCCGGTTGCCCGGACCCGTTTGCCGACGAGTGCCATGGACTGTCCCAACGGCACGACGAGTTGAAGCTCCTTCACTCCTGTCTGGGTCCGCGAGTTGAATGTGCTCTCGGGTTTGCCCCTCACACAGATGGGCTCGTCGAGCTGCAAAAAAAGAACCCGCTCTGCGAAGTCGCCTTTGGCAATACTTGAGTAGCCCGGCGGTCCAGGAAGCGATTTCGACACGAAAATGCCCTTTAACAAAACCGAGACGGGTTCAAACTTCAGACAACGCGCCGACGCCAACGTTGGAGTCAATCCAAGAAGGACCATCACCAAAAGAAGATGTTTCATCAAC
>JASDVE010000313.1:721-7993 GCA_041891195.1 Myxococcota bacterium
GCCAAGGCTGGGACTTCAACGCTTTGGTCGTGGTTGCGTCAGCACCCCGACATCTTCATGGGTGATCAAAAAGAAACTCATTTTTTGATCTACAACTGACAAGACGTTACGGCGCACGATGTGGGCCCGGGTTCGATCACTTCGTTCAAGGAGTACCGTGCTTTGTTCGAGGGCGCTGAAAACCAGAGGGTCATTGGGGAGGCGTCCCCCAGGTATCTCTGTGACCCGGATGTACTCACTGGAATTGATCGCGTGTTACCGGGGGCAAAGGCGATCGCGGTGCTGCGCGATCCAGTGGAACGCGCGTGGAGTTCCTACAGCAAGGCTTTAATTTTAGGCGAAGAGGACTAGAACACGATCTTCATCGAGGCACTCGAATCAGAACCCATTGCAAGTAGCGACCCGTGGGACAGCGCGCGTCGCCTCATCCGCATGGGGTTGTACAGCGTGCACTTACAGCGCTACTACGACGCCATCGGTGCGGATCGAATTCAAGTCCACTTGTACGAGGACTTAGCGAACAATCCGAAAGCGATGCTTGCACGTTGTCGCAACTTTCTTGGAGTCTCGCCGGACTTCGAAACGAATCGCAGTCAGGTCCTCAATGTCACCCGGCACCCCGATCATCGTACGGTGCACGATCTACTGCATCACGAATCGATGGTACGCAGATTCGCAAAGAAGATCGTACCGGCTGCATTGCGTGGGGGGATGCGCAAGCGGGTCGACAGGATTCGGGAGAATACTCTCAAACCCACGCGACACATGCCGCCTCAAGTGCGTCAAGCCGCGATCGCCTTCTTTCCCGAAGACATCGAACTCACCCAAGACCTTATCGATCGCGACTTGAGTGTCTGGCTCAACGCGTAGCGTTTTCGAACGTTTCGTTTCCGATCCGAACACGACTCAAACGGTTCTGACGTACCGCTGCCGGCGCTGTTGTGATTGCTCGGCTGGCTTTGGAGTGGGTGAAGTCAGCTCGCTGCTTCGTGGTCAAGGCGGGTACAGCTTCCATCTTGCCAATTGGCGCAAGACCCCGGTGTATCGTTTGCTCTCGGGTCAATAACGCCACGGCGGTTGATTCGTAGGTCGCGTGGTTGTGAAGTACGCATTCCCTTCTCGAACCCGCCCTGGGAGGCTACGATTCGGCATCATTCCGCATCAAATTGTTCCCCGCCATTGGAGCACGTGTAATGCCAAAGGCCATCTTGCTCATCGTAGGTCCAACCGTGCTCTACATCACGTTGGGCGTACTTCGACGTGCCCTGTTTTAAGGGCGATAGGGAGACTGGGTAGAGCGGATGCCTCGACTCGCGAAAATTACCGAACTCACGACGATCGATCAGTTGATCATCGGCATCTTGGTCCTGTTCTTATTCGTCTTCGCATTCGAGTTGTTTCTCGTTGTGCCGTGCGGCGGATGGGAAAATCTTGAAGGCTGCAACGGGGCCTCGGCCGACGCGGCCAAAGCGGCCTGGCAGGGCTACTACGACATTGATCCGTACTGGGGCGTGATGCCCGACTGGTACGCGAACATCATGAACGCCCAAGACCTGATCTACAACCCGTTCTGGTCGCTCGCGTTGTTCATGTTTTTGACGAATCGTCAAGACACCCCCTGGTTTCGCACCGCGATGATTGTTGTTGCGACCGCGACGATGACGACATCGCTTCTGGTGTTTGCAACCCAGTTCGTTCATCCCGATGTGACGACCTTCATGAAGGTCGCGCTACTCCAGGTGAATGGTCCTTGGGTTATGGCTCCGATGCTCTTTATCTATCGGATGCACCGGGCTGGCTCTACTGCGAGTTGAACACGGAGACGTAGAATGGGCAACGCAAGTCCACATGCCGAACAAAGATCTGCTGAGTTGAGCTTGCCGCCCGGGCCTAGTTACCCGACGCCCTTTCATTACTTCAAAGAGTTGAAGGCCGGTCCGCTCGAGTTTTACCGCGGCTTAATCGAAGAGTACGGTGACATCGCGTGCGTCAAGATGTGGCCGCGTTGCCAGGTGGTTGTCGCCCATCCTCGGCACTTTAGACACGTCTTGATCAATGAGATCGAGCGCTATCCGAAGGGGATCACGTTCGCGCGCCGCAAGGACATCGGTGGCGAGGGGCTCTTCTTCAGCGAGGGGGAGCTTTGGAAGACGCAACGACGAATGATGATGCCCTCATTTCGTCGCAGCGCGCTCGTCGATCTCATTCCTCACATGACCAACGGTGCGAACGCATTTGTCGAACGCATGGAGAAGCGCATCGGCGAGTCTGCTTTCAATATCGCGCCCGACACGGCGAAAGTCGCAATGGATGTTGCGTGTCGTGCTTTCTTCGGCAGCGACATCCTTGACCGCGCCCAAGCGCTTCACGAAGCGCTCTGGGCATCAAGCCAGTACACGGGCTACGTCTCAACCAACCCGTTGGCTCCGCCGCTTTGGTTTCCCACGAAGCGAAACCGACAAGCCCGCGGCGCACTCAAGACGATGTATGGCGCCATCGACGAACTCATCGCCGAGAACCGCGCCCGGGGAGACAAGGACAACGTTCTCGCGCGTCTCAACGCCAACGTCGCAGATGGACAGATGACAGAGCAACAACTTCGATACGAAATGTGGACGCTGCTGAACGCAGGACATGAGACCACGGCCACCACGCTGGCGTTTGCTTTTGCACTACTTAGCGAAAACCCGCAAGCGCGCGAACGCGTCGAGCAAGAGGCGGCCACGCTTGGTCGTAGGCCAGCGACCCATGAAGACCTCTCGTCCCTCGCGTTCACCCAGCGCGTGGTCCGTGAAACCTTGCGCCTGTTCCCGCCAGCGTGGGGGACGGGGCGCGAGTGTGTCGAAGAGGACGTGATCGATGGCTACCGCATTCCCGCAAAGTCGATTATGACGACCCTCTTCTATGTGGCGCAAAAGAATCCGGTTTACTGGGATGAGCCCGAACGCTTTGATCCCGATCGCTTCCTTCCGGAACGTTCGGTAGATCGTCCAGTCGAGTCCTGGTGTCCCTTCGGGCTTGGAGGGCGAAGCTGTATTGGGGAGGACTTCGCGTTGATGGAAGCTACGATCATCCTCGCTAGCGTCGCGCGGCGCCTTGAACTTCGTCTCGAACCCGGTGCCCCTGTCGAGGGACAAGTGTTCGGGATTGGTCCGCTGCGCCCGGCTCGCGGAATCTCGATGACAGTGCATAGACGCGCTTAGCGGGTGCGAAAGCACGTTAGACGGTACTCGCAATCTCAACGTCGCAGTGAAACCAGGAGACCCACAACATGTCTGAAAGCCCCGATCCCTTTGCGCCGTCCCGACTCGGCCCTGTCACATTGCGCAACCGCATCATTCGAGCGGCCACCTTCGAAGGAATGACGGGAGACCAGTGTGTAAGCGATCGGCTGATCGCGTTTCACCGTGCGGCTGCCCGCGGTGGCGTCGGCATGACAACGATGGCTTTTTGTGCCGTGTCGCCCGATGGTGCGGCGACACCCAACGAGTTGATCTTGACGAAGGCGGCGTTGCCCGGCCTTCGTAAACTGGCCGAGGCGGTTCACACAGAAGGCGCCGCGGTTTCCGCGCAAATTGGGCACGCGGGTGCGGTCGCGGCGGCAGCGGGACTGCCCGCGGTTGCTCCGTCCAAAACCTTCAGCCCACTTGCCATGAAGAGAACCAAAGAAGCAAGCGCCACGGACATTGCTCGGATCACGAACGACTTCGTCGCAGGCGCGAAACTTCTCTTGGAAGCGGGTTTTGACGCGGTTGAAATCCATCTAGGGCATGGATATCTCCTGAGTGAATTTCTTTCGCCATCGCTGAACCGCCGCAAAGATCAATGGGGTGGCTCGATTGAAAACCGAGCGCGTTTCGCCCGGGACGTTGTAAAGGCGGTGAGGGAAGTCGTCGGTGATCGCATGGCGGTCCTCGGCAAACTCAATATGTCGGACGGCGTTCCCGGCGGGCTCTGGGTCGACGAAAGCATTCAGGTCGCCCGCTTACTCGAAGCGGACGGCGCACTCGACGCCCTTGAACTCACTGGGGGGAGCTCGCTCCAGAACCCAATGTACTTGTTTCGAGGTGAGGCACCGATCCACGAAATGGGAGATTCAATGCCCAAGGCCGTGGCGATCGGCCTCAAGCTGTTCGGACGCTTTTTCTTCAAGTCGTATCCCTTCGAAGAGGCGTACTTCCGCTCCTATGCCCGCCAGTTTCGTGCGGCACTCGACATGCCGCTGATCCTTTTGGGCGGCATCAACAAACGAGAGACGATTGATCAAGCCATGAAAGAGGGTTTTGAGTTTGTTGCCATGGGACGTGGGCTTCTCCGAGATCCAGGCCTCGTGAACGCGATGGCCAAGGGAGAGTCGGAAGAATCCTTGTGCGTGCACTGCAATAAATGCATGGCCACGATCTATGCCGGGACACATTGTGTCCTTGTCGACGAAGCGCATCGCGTCTAGCCAAGCGAAAGAGGATACGATGCTTAGAACCGTTTCGAACCGAGTCTTGACCCTTGTCATCCTCGTGGTCTCCACCGCGTTGTTCGGCTGCGCTGGCAGGTCATCGCCGACGCCCACCGAGCTTGAACCCCGAGATGAGCTCGGCGCTGCGTTTGATCAGTTGGTCGACACCCTGCGAGACGTCGAACGAGACATTCGCATGCAACCCGCATTTGTCTCCGAAGCCGAGCGCGTCGGGGGCTACCGCCACATCATGCGGTCGTTTGCAAAGGGAATGGAAGCCGAGGTTCTTCAGGACGCCGACTACCCGTACTTCCGCATTCTCGACTGGTGGCTGCGCGAGGGCGGGGACAACCCCGACCAACGCTACGCGTTCAGTCCCATTCGCGGAGGCGAGGCCTACCGAGTGTGGGGCGAGTTGGGCTCGGCAACGCGGGTTGAGTTTCAAATTTACGCTGGACGACCATGGGACGGGACCGGTTCTTCGGCTGGTTTTCTTGCGTTCGAAGACATCGAGATCTCTGACGACGGTTCATTCGAGATCTTGGTTTCTCCCGATTTGCAGGAAGGCAACTGGCTCGTAAATCCACCCGAGGGCACCACGATCTTTGTGCGGCATATATACGCCGACTGGTCGGATGCGGTTACCGGGGATGTACATATTGACCGGGTGGGATTCGAGGGAAAGCGAAAGCCCCAGGAGACGGCTTCGGAACTTGCGAGTCGTATGCGGGCCACGAGTGTCATGTTCGGCACGACAGCTCGGACATGGCCAACTTTTGTCGCGCGCCGCTACATGGCGAGTCGCGAAAAAAATACCGTTTCGCCGCCCTACGATACTTATGCGCTGGGGGGCGCGAAGGGACGTTGGATGAGCGGTGGGCATTTCGAGTTGGGCGACGATCAGGCACTCGTCATTCGCATGCCTCGAACTGGGGCACAGTATCAAGCCATCCAACTTGCCGATTTGTGGTTCGCTTCAATGGAACATGGAAACCAGGTGTCGAGTCTTACCAGTCAACAATCGACCCGCGCACCCGATGACGCCTATCACTATGTAATCAGCAATCAGGACCCGGGCTATGCGAACTGGCTCGACGCCGGGGCGCTCCGGCGGGGGCTTTTCCTGATCCGCTGGGACGGAGTCCTGGGCCCCCTCGAATCCAACCAGTTTCCAAGTGGAGAGCTGGTTCCGATCGCGAAGCTCCCCGAAATTATTCCAGGCTTTACGGGGGTCGACGAAGCCGAACGCGATGCAACTCGTCGCGCGCGTCGACGTCACTTGCAGCTTCGATCACATCGCTAAGGGGCGAGGGGACCAATGGCTCCTTCAAGGAGGCTCCATCACGAGCGCCGCAGCTTCCCGGGGTGCGGCTGCACTTCAAGTCGTGTTTGTATGCATCGCTGGGCAGCGTGTCGATCAAGCCCTGGAGTCGCGTTCATTTCACAGAACGTTTTCGGGTAGCGAAACCATTCCGAGTTCTCGGGACGCAGGGGACCTTCGCAGAGGTTACTCATGAAAACGGGGTTGTGAATATTGAGTTCGCGAGGCTCGATCTGCTTCAGGCTGCCGAAGCAGTCGCCTTGCGCCTGTTCGGAACTCGACCGAAATAGCGGATCAGCCGTTGTAAAGCGTCTTGTTCAATCTCGGAGGCCTGCGCGGGAGTTGCTCCCGTTCAGTACTTTCCGAGAGAGGCGAATGCCAAGGCACTGGAATTCATGCGCTGTCACGTGTATTCAATCCTCGATTCGTTTGAATACGCCATCCGTAGTCTCGCTCTGATGTCTTCACCTCGACTGCATCGTGGCGCGAATTGGTCAATCGATGTCACGGAGAAACACCCATGCTCGACATTTGCAAGACCGTAACCCTCGAAATCCTTCGCACCGTTCCAATGGGGCTGATCCTGGGCGATGAGGAAGATGAGGTGCTGCTCCCCACACGTTACGTGCCCAAAGACGTATCACCGGGGGAGGCCATCGAGGTCTTCCTTTACACCGACTCCGAAGATCGCCCGATCGCAACCACCGAGAAGCCATTGGCCCAGGCCGACGAGTTTGCGTGTCTGCGAGTTGTGTCGGTGACAAAGACCGGTGCATTTCTAGACTGGGGGCTTCCCAAAGATCTCTTGCTGCCGTTTGCTTCCCAGGTTCACAGCGTGGGTCCAGACGAGCGAGTGGTCGTGCGCGTTTTGTTAGATGAAGTCTCCCAGCGCCCAGTCGCGACGGCCAAGTTCCAACGCTACGTGGATCTACCGCCCCAAGACTTGCGTGAGGGACAAGCCATTGAATGGATGGTTTTCGAAGAAACAGACCTGGGTAGCAAGGCGATCGTCAACGGCGAATTCGAGGGACTCTTTTATGGCGCCGCCGGCGAACCGGGTCTCAAGCGTGGGGACACCGGCTCGGGATACGTGCAGCGAATTCGCGACGATGGCAAGATCGATTTGTCGCGCACGCCCAGTGGTTTGGCGGGGATCGACAACGCGCGCGATGTGCTTCTTGAAGCGCTGCGTCAAGCAGACGGGAAACTTGAGCTGGGTGATCGCAGTGACCCCAATGAAATCCGGAGCACACTGGGCCTGAGCAAAAAGGCATTCAAGCGAGCGGCGGGTGCCCTATACCGCGAGAGAAAGGTCCGTGTCGAAGATCATTCGATTGAGCTCATCCAAAAATAGATCGTGACCGTTGCCGGCAGCTTGGCGAACTATCCCATCGGATACATGATCTCGCGCGTCACTTTGTCGATCTTCTTCATCAAGGTCGTATCGAGTTCCAGGCCCGATGCCGCAAGAATTTCGGGCAACTGGTCTTCGTGACTG
>JASDVE010000313.1:8003-12359 GCA_041891195.1 Myxococcota bacterium
GTGCTGCTTCGACCAGGCCGTTGCCATGGTGACCACCGACATTTCCGCTTCGGCCGCGATGGCCATGAACTTTTCCGTTGATGCCAACGATTTGGGGTTCACGAAGCGGCCGGCCATGGTTTCTTGGCGTCCACCCAATTCGATGTAGCGCGAAAAGCGCGCGCCGTGTGGCGTCTGGCCGTTGTTGTATTTGCCCGAGAGAACGCCACCCGCAAGCGGTGAATACGGGATCAAGCTCACGCCTTCGCGCCGACAAATTTGTGCGAGATCGTCTTCGAAGCGTCGGTTGTTCATGCTGAAGTTGTTTTGAATGGTTTGGTATCGCGTGACGCCAAGACGGCGAGAAGCTTCGAGACTCTTCATCAAACCCCAACTTGTTTCGTTGCTGCAGCCAGTGACGCGAATCTTGCCGGCGCGAACCAACTCGTCGAGGGTTTCCATCGTTTCGTCGAAGCCGGTGCCATGGTCCGGCCAATGGGTTTGGTATAGGTCGATGTAGTCGGTGTCTAGCCGCTTCAGACTGGCGTCGATTGCACGGATCACGTTGTGTCGGTCGACCGCCGTCATGCCGGCTCTTTGGGAAGACGTCACCCAGCCGTGGCTCGGCCCGCTGACCTTGGTCGCAAGGATGATTGCATCCCGGTCTTTCGTTTTGAGCCACTTTCCGACGATCTCTTCGGTGCGGCCAACCCACTTCGTGTCCGGTGGAACAGGGTAGTTCTCGGCCGTATCGAAAAAGTTGATCCCAGCTTCGAATGCTTGGTCCAGGATGCGCATCGACATCTTTTCGTCGGTTTGGGAGCCGAAGGTCATGGTGCCCATGCAAATGTCTGACACGTAGATAGGGCTCTGTCCGAGGCGGCGGTGTTTCATTGCTGTGCTCCAGTGTCCGCCGGTCGCTCAACCCGGAAAAGAGGTGCGAAGTTGGACGGCGTCAAATAGGTCGATGAGGTCGGTAGATGTCTGGTGTGAAAGTCTAGCGAGTGTGACCGGTTACGCCTTGTGGAGCCCTCACGCGTTCACAATGTGGACACGACACAGATGGAAGTGCGCAAACGCTACCGCTCAGACCACCCGCAACAAGCGATCGGCCGCTTGTGTTCGCACGCCAACGTATTGAAGAGTGACAGGTCGGGGCTCACCACACTTCCGACGTTCGAAACATTTTGGGAAGACACGGTGCACAATTTCTGCGTGCCCAGACAAGACCAACGTTCTTTTGCACTGCCCAGGATCTGAGGATCGCTCTGCCGAGGAAGTGGACCGGTGCAGTTGGCCTCGAGGCCTTCGACTTCGTCGACCCATGCATAGAGGTCACCAGCTTGGGGTAGGGCGGTCAGATCCTCTTTCACGAAAGCAGCCCGGCACATGACTGCGAAGTCGCCGAATTCAGCCTGGCACTTCTGAGCAGTGCCCAACGGACCTCCGAGTGATCCACCTGCGTACCTGGCGGACGTGAGTCCGAGAACTGTAAAACGTGTCACTTTGCATTCGGCAGGTTCGCCGCCCACGATGGCGACCGGAAGAACCCCGGTGATGTAGACCTCAGCCGGTGAAGGGGGCGGGTTGTGAACCTCGACGAGCAGCGGTGTTTTCTGGCTCTCTATTTTTACAGGGATGGGTTTTTCCGTTTCAACGATTTCTACCGGAAAGACTCCGGCGGCGGTAACGGGGAGCGCTTCATCCCCATAGGCAATAGAGCAGGTGAGCAAGCTGGCGCATATATATGCGAGAGGACGGCGGATCAGCACAGTTGGGACCTCCTGCTCGGAGGCCTCCCGATCACTCGGCACGCCGCCCAAGACGCTGGACTTTCGACGACAACATCATAGGTGTAACGAGGATTCGCCCGGGGTTAAATGGCATACTGGACGCATGACACGGCCTTCTCTTTGGATGCACTCATCTGGGAAGCGTAATTCGAATGCAGCGACTTCTGGTTAGACGTTCAAGTTTCATGAGGCCGCAAGCCTATCGCCGGAATTGGTAAAATTGCGCGACGGGCGTCCCCTCCAACATTCCGCCTGTTACATCCCGCAAGACTCCGAATCCAAAGGGTTCTACATTTTGCCGGCGGAGACTGTGGGGGCAAATTCGTGAGCAGAAAACCGGGTTCGTCGATCAACCGCGTTCTCTCGCAATGCCGCGCCACTGGGAAACGGGGCAAAATCGTCACGATCGTAGGAGCGCAATTTGAAAATTGAAAATTTCGATGGCCCGATTGGGGCAGAGGTCACTGGCGTCGATTTGTGGGCGATCGCAGACGCCGACTTTGAGAAGCTGTATCGGGCATGGATCGAACGCGGTGTAATCCGGATTCGCGACCAGCAACTTGACGATATTGCACTCCAGACCTTTAGTGCCCGGTTCGGTCCGCTCAAAGAGATCCCTGTCTTGCTCTCGGAGGCGGAACGATCGCAGCTGCCGAGTTTGTACGTCACCGTGATCTCGAACATTGTCGTCAACGGTGAACCGATCGGCGGTCTTGCAAACAAAGAAGCCGCTTGGCATTCGGACATGACCTACATCGAGACGCCGCCACCTGCGAGTATCTTGCACGCGATTGAAGTCCCAGCGAAGGGTGGGGACACGCAGTTCGCCTGTCAGGTGGCAGCCCTCAAGGCTCTACCCGAAGACTTACTCTCGGAGATTTCGGGCATATCGATCAAGCACGATGCGTCCCACACAAGCATCGGAAACTTGCGCCGCGGTTTCGAAGAAGTCGAAGACGTGCGAAAGGTCGCGGGCGTGGCGCACCCCATCATCAAGCGCCACGAAGAGTCGGGGCATGACGCGCTCTTTTTAGGTCGGCGCGACTTCGCCTACGTCGAGGGATTGGAAATCGATGAGAGTGAGGAATTGCTCGATCGAATCTGGCGCTATGCGGTACTTCCTCAGAACGTTTGGACTCAGCATTGGCGTGTTGGCGACGTGATCATCTGGGACAACCGTCGTGTGTTGCACCGGCGGGACGATTTTGATCAAGCGGCGCGACGTTTGATGAAACGATGTCAGGTATTGGCACGAGAAGCACCCAGCACATCTCCGATAATCGACTAGAATCGGCCTGTTGTTGGCGTGAACTCTTCGGATTCGAAGGTCACTTCGACCTCTGCCTCCCAGGTTTTCCTGATTGTTATTTGTGAGAAGGCGATGACACGAGCGACTGCACTGATCTTGACCGCGATGACGGGCTTCAGCGGGCTGGTCTATGAGGTGGTCTGGCAGAAGTACCTCGCGACTCTACTCGGGTCCCACAGCGAGGCCACCGCCACCGTTCTCGCCATTTTCTTGGGCGGGTTGTCCCTTGGCTACTGGCTCTTTGGGGCGCTAACGCGCCGCGAAATCGTAAATGCACAGGAAGCTGGATTCCCGCCGCGATTGCTCTTCATTTACGGATGCCTCGAGTTCGGGATCGGTGTCTACGTCGTGGTATTCCCATGGCTCTTTGAGATGATTCAGGCCCTGTCACTCGCGATCCCACACGGAGCAGGGGGGAGCGGCTTCGCAATCGACGTGCTGCTTACGGTCGTCTTGGTAGGACCTGCAACGGTGGCCATGGGTGGAACGATTCCCATCCTCACCCAAGCGCTCGCAAAAGACCTTGAAGACGCGACGCGGTTTCATGCTCTGGTTTACGCACTCAATACCGCGGGTGCCTTTGCCGGGGCCCTCGCAGCGGGCTTCGTCCTAATCCCATGGCTTGGTCTCGTGACCGTCCTGTACGCAATGGGCGCAATCAACTTGTTCGCGGGCAGTGTTTTTATGCTCATTGGTCGCAAGGGTGGCGCCGTTGTCTCTCTTTCATCAACGAACGGTTCATTAAGTTCGCGCGAAACCTTTCATATCTATCACGTCGTGGCCCTGCTGACCGGTTTCGCAATGATGTCGTTGCAGACCACTGCGATTCGCGTTGCAGGCCTCTCGTTCGGGTCGTCGCAATTTACGTTCTCGATGGTCGTCGCGGTGTTCGTTCTCTGTATCGCGCTTGGAAGCTTTGTGGTTTCGACGTTTGATCGCATTTCGAAGGGATGGGTGGTTGCCAATCAATGGCTGTTGGCCATTGCATTCGCAGTGCTCTACTTCCAAGTGGAAAAGTCGCCTTACTGGGTTCATGTGTTGCGCACGGTGTTTCGCAATACGGATGCGTCCTTCGCACCGTTTCATACCGCCGCGTTTTTGTCGATCCTTGTGATGATCGGCCTGCCGGTTGTCATTTCCGGCGCCGTACTGCCGTTGCTCTTCCACCTGATGCGGCGGGAAGCAGATCACCTGGGTGACGTTTCGGGCAGGCTCTACGGGTGGAACACCGTGGGTTCGCTCCTCGGTGCGCTCCTTGGTGGATATGTTCTGTTC
>JASDVE010000314.1:0-12311 GCA_041891195.1 Myxococcota bacterium
ATCTGTCGAACTCGCCCAGCTGCATCGTCGCGTTCAATTCCTAGGATGCCATACATGTCCTTGGCCACCTGGCCTCGTCGGCCGTGGTATGGCTCTTGCAAATCATGTGGATAGATGTCGTATTCAGGTCCCTCGCCGAATGGGGTCGTCAACATGCGCTCGGCGACGGCGCCCACGAGTGCGTCGCGCGCGGCGCCTGCCAGAACGCTCACCTTCCAGGGTTGTAGGTTCCCGCCGGAGGCGGAGCGGCTTGCGATTTCTAGGATCTCTCGCACGTCACTTTCTGCGACGGGGTCGGGAAGAAATGCCCGAACCGACCTTCGGGTTTGGATGGCATGGCTGACGCTGGGGCTGGCTTCGGTTGAAAAGCTTTCGGACAAGGTGTGGTTCTCCTCGAGGGGCGTGGGCGTAGGGTTGGGCGTGCGTTTGGTGCTGGCGAGAGTAAGAGGTCCGCGGCTCGCGTTCGGCTCAAAGGCTGTTGGGCCGAGCGCGCGGACAGCATAACATCGCAGGGCGCGAAAATGAGATCGCGTAAGCGCAACAAACCCGCCGTCGCGTACCCGACAGGAGCTCCGATGATCTTAGGTGTCCATCATCCCGCAATTTCTGTTCCGAACATGGAAGCGGCCAAGGCATTCTACTGCGGCGTTCTTGGCTTCGAACCCGTGATGGAAATCGAGCTTCCGGGGGGCATCGAAATGATGTCTCGCGCATTTGACCTCGATGAAGCTGGCTACAAAGTCTTGATGGTGAAGAAGGGAAATTCCTGCATCGAGCTGTTCGAATTTACCGGGGACAACGTGCCTGCGGGCGACGCGAAGCGTCGCGTCGACAAGCACGGCATCACACATATCTGTCTCGCCGCGAACGACTATCAGGCGGACTACGACACGCTTCAGGGGGCCGGTGTGGTGTTCAACACCGAACCCAACGGCGAATCCCCGAATCGCTGGGCGTACGGTCGTGATCCGTTTGGCAACGTGATCGAACTCTTGGAACACAATTCCGACAGCCCGAGCGCGTTGGCTTTCGGCTAGAAAACACGAAAGGATTTTCCCTATGAAGGTTGGCGTCTGTCTACCGTACATGGAACGTGAACTCGATCGCGACATCATGCTGTATTGGATGCGTGCGATCGACAACGGTCCGTTTGAGAGCCTCACCTGTGGCGAGCGCATCACGTCCTATACGGTCGAAATGCGCACGATCCTTGGAGCTGCGGCCGCAGTGACGGAGCGCGTGCGCATCGTCCCGTCTCTTTACGTGCTTCCGATGCACAATGCCGTGTGGGCCGCGAAAGAAATCGCGACTCTCGATGTCATGAGCAATGGACGTGTGACGCTATGTGTCGGCGTTGGTGGCCGACCGATGGATTATGAAGCGGTAGGCGCACCCTTCGAAAAGCGCCACGCTCGCATGGACGAACAAATCGCGGCCATGAAGAAGATCTGGCAGGGGGTCCCCCCGCTTGAAGGTGGCGACCCGGTGGGTCCGACGCCCGTACAAACAGGTGGCCCGCCGATCCTCGCTGGAACCATGGGACCGAAGGCAACACGTCGCGCGGCTGAATGGGCGGACGGGTTGTACATGTGGTCGGGCAACGGCCAAAAACAAGATATCGCCAATATGATCAAGCAAGCGGACGGGTGTTGGGAAGATGCGGGACGTGACACCAAGCCCACGCGCATCACCGGTTTTTGGGCATCTCTTGCCGACAACGCCGCAGAGCGCCTGCCCGCTTATGTGTACGACTATATAAAAGTGTTGAGCCCTGAATTCGCGGCAGCGATGTCGAAGGGCATGGATCGATGCACTCCCGACAGAATCAACGCGTCCCTCGACGCGATGGAAGAGTTGGGGTGCGAAGAAACCTATCTGGTGCCCGCAACTTGCGATCTCGCCGACATCGACCGCCTGAGTGAACTCGTGGCCAAGCGCTGAAAAAACTTCACCATTCCGCGCGGCCAATAAGAGGAAGTCTATGTTCAGAGCACTCGACATCACCACATCCCTGCTGACGTCCATCGGCAGGGCGGGGAGCGGGGCGGGCATTGCGAAGCTTGGCCCTCGCCCCGAGCAGATGCTCGAAATCTACGAGTTCGAAGCTTGTCCATTTTGCCGCAAGGTGCGCGAGGCGCTTACGATCCTCGACCTCAAGGTGAAGGTCCTACCCTGTCCGAAGGGGGGTGAGCGTTATCGCACTGGGCTCATCGAACGTGGGGGGAAGGCGATGTTCCCTTACCTCGTCGACCCGAATACCGGAGTCGAGATGTACGAATCCGACGACATCGTGAGGTATCTCTTTGATCAGTATGGTGACGGCACGGTTCCCATGATGCTTCGTATGGGTCCGCTGACAGACATCACCTCTGTCCTCGCAGGTTTGCCGCGGGGCACTGGGGGGTCGCGAGTGACACCCTCGAAAGCACCGGCGCAGCCCCTCGAACTCGCGAGCTACGAAGCGTCTCCTTTCTGTCGCATCGTGCGCGAAAAACTCAGCAGCCTCGAACTCCCGTATATCCTGCACAACGTGGGGAGCGGCAGTCCGTCGCGTGATGCCTTCGTCAAGCGATCGGGCAAGATGATGGTTCCGTGGCTGTCCGACCCAAACACGGGTAGCGAAATGTTCGAGTCCGCAGACATCGTGAAGTATCTCGTTGACGAGTACGCGCTTTAGGACGCTACACGCGATCGCGTAAGCACGAAACCATCACGGTGGTCAATCATCGGCGGCCTTGGAGCCAAAAGTACACCCGCGCACGAGACCTCATTTAGGCGCGTACGATCGGCATGTCCGAGCCCTTTCGCAAGAAGGGAGGCTGGGTGTCACTGCCGCTACGAGGTCGTGACCTCGTGATGAATAGCTGGTGATGCCTGCGTGCTACTGCGCTGTAGGTCAGAGTCGTGAAAGCGTGCCTTGCTCGATCGCCAGCAACTTCTTCTTCTTGTCCACGCCCCCAGCAAACCCGGTCAGCTTTCCGTTTTGCCCGATCACACGATGACAGGGGAGCACGATCGCGATCCGGTTCTGTCCGTTTGCGGCACCCACCGCGCGTGAGGCTGCGGGGCGATTGATCCGTTTCGCGATCTCGCCGTATGTCGTCGTTTCCGCAAACGGAATCTTTGCGAGTTCTCTCCACACCTGCTTCTGGAAGTCGGTTCCGCGCAAGATCAAGGGCAAATCGAACTTCTTGAGCTTGCCTGCGAAGTAGTCATTCAGCTGGTCGATCGCTTTGCATTTGAGGTTGGCGTTGTAGGTCCAGTCGCTTTCGATTTGTGCGCCCTTGGGTTGGTCTGCAAAGCCGACGGAGACAAGACCTTCTTCGCACCAGGCAACCCAGATCGCTCCAACGGGCGTATCAAGTGTTTTGTATTCAACCTTCATGGTGTCTTGGTCTATGTGCATGGTGCGATGAAACCATGAAAGGTGTCTTGAGACGAGCCGGGAGGGGCGCCTTCTTTTGCTTTCGGGAGCCAGACCTTGAGAGAAGTTGCAAAGTGGATGCAATCCCACGATGTGCATTCGCCATCAACAACGTCACTTTTCTGATCGGGGAGTGGAGGTGCCTGCTCGTGCGCGGGTTCGTCCGGCAGGCCATAGACTTACGGTCGCTGGGTCGAGAAGAACAGAGGCGGGTACGAGCCTTCGCTCACGGTGACGTATGTCGACCCGTCGAGGGTCCAGGCGATCGCTTCACCCTGAGGTTCAGAATGTTTGAGGACCAAGCAGGCAGGCCCGGTCAAGGTTTCTGCGACTGTATTTCCGGGCTCGCGCTTCCACACGAGCACCTGTGAGTACGTTCTAAGGATGATTCGGTTCCGCTGTGGTGCAATGTCACCCCCTGTAAGTTGGTTGGCGCCTGGCAGCTTGTTCGTTCCGAACTTCGCACTTCCGACCTCTTCGAGAACGACGACCTTCGTTGGGTCTTGAGGGGCCGGATATCGAAAGATCTTGGATTCTCCGCGTCTTACTTTTGTGATGATGTAGAGGTCATACGTGTCCGGGTCGAGCAACAGGGTTTCAGAATTGTGTGCGATGCCACCGGGGAACTGCACGGTAAAGACGATGGCGCCCTTCAGCTCTTGCTTGCCCACCTCGCGATGCAAATCGACTGCGGGTTCCGGGATTCGAATGATGTCGACGGTCGAGCGTTCTCTGCTGTTGTCTCCAATGTCGCCGAAATAGATGAAGCTTCCTTCATGATCTGCGGCACCGCCGACCGCCATGTCTTCCCAATCGTCTGGGACAATGCCCTGTAACAGATAGCGGCCAAGGTCGCGTCCGTTTTCGTCGATCGCATAGAAGCGCGGGCGGTCACCCGAATCGTTGTGTACGTAGAAGACGCCCTTATTGCGATGGCTTGCTGCAATGCCAGAGGCTTCATCAATTTTCTTCGAAGCCAGTTTGCCGCGCACCGTAGGTGCGTCGAATTCCGGGCATTTGGCTGCCGCAGCCAGCGCAGGCATTCCCGCCCGGCTTGCCGCAGGCGTTGCGCCGAGCAACATGAGGATCGCGGCTCCCGTGGCGAGCTTCATTAACTTCATTTTTCATTTCCCTCTGCACTGGCTTGAGGCGCGGGCTGGACGAACCGGTCGAGTTTCCCGCTCAGCCAGTAGCCTGCATGCATCGCGGGTTCTTCTATGACGGTATAGACGACCGGAGCGATCGAATAAGTTGCCAAAAGACTTACAAAAACGAAGAGCGTGCCCTCAAAGAAGTTCAGTTGATGATCGACATAAGGTGTAAGCAAGATAATGACCGGCACGTGAATGAGATAGACGCTGTATGAAATGCGACCCAAGTAGCTGACGGGCCCTCGCGAGAGCAACTGGCGCACACTGGGCATGTGCACCGCGCACATCACGATCAGCGCCGCGCCCCCGCAGTACAGAACCAACGTTCGGATCGGCAACGCGGCATCGAGCATGAAATACGGAGGGCTCGTGAGAAGGGCAATGCCAGTCGCGAGCATCACGCCGCGCAGCCACGCTGGCATTTGTTCGAACAACACAGCGAGTCGGTCGCGTTCGCAATAAATCGCGATACCGAAACTGAAGTCGAGGGTAAAGCGCAGGAAGTCGTAAGTCGTACTCGCTTCGATCGCGAGGACTGGGATCGACAGCGCGATCAGCAGTAGCCAATGGGCCCGTACGGCGACGAGCATCAGGAAGGGCAAGAAGATCGAGAACAGGGCTTCGACCTTCAATGTCCAGCCGACGGGCAACTGAACGAATGCCTCTCCGGGGAATAGCAGCGATTGCTGTAAGACTCGCGGCGAAATGTGAATCCGGCGAAGGTCGATCCAGGACTGACTTAGTGCATCGGTGGGAGCGGAACGGTCGTACAGCCAGCCACTCAAGATCCACGAAATCATAAGACCTGCGACATAGGGTGGATGAATTCGCATGATGCGACGCAGGTAAAATTGAACGAGGGTTACGAGCGACCGAATTCGCGACGCGGGCCGCGAAAGGCAATAGCCGCTTAGAACAAAAAAGATATGAACGCCGCCGCCGCCGTTCGAAAGCAGAGACACCGGGCTTTCGTGCAGCGCCAAGACCGCAGATATGGGCTTCGCGAGGGCACTGATTGCGTGGGCGATGATCACCATCGATGCGGCAATGCCCCGCAATCCATCGAGTGCAAGGACGCGCTCTGAGTGGGTGTCGGTCGTCTCACCGGCAACCGCGCCGGCGACGAGCTTCGATGTTGTCGAGGTCGATACCAATGTCGATGGATCCGCGGGCAAGTTGCTTCTCGAGGGTGATTGCGGGGTTCATTCTAACTGAGCTACCCCGGTATTTCGCATGAGTTTGTAGCTTTGCGGGCGCGACGAACGTTTGCGGGGAACGAACGGCGATTTCTTCACTGGATCCTTTTCGAGGCCGGTCGAAACTCACTCGAACATTGGCGTTGCGACGCCTAGACTCGCTGCGAACTCAAAGGACCGAACACACCTCATGAGCGATCCAATTACCTGCTTTAAAGCCTACGACGTTCGCGGACGCATCCCGGACGAACTCAACGAAGAAATTGCCTACCGCATCGGGCGGGCCTATGCGTCCTTCCTTTCGCCATCCAAGGTGGTTGTCGGTCATGACATCAGGCTGACGAGCGAATCGATCAGCGAGGCGTTGGTCGAAGGTTTGCGTGCGAGCGGAGTCGATGTTCTCCACATTGGAACCTGCGGCACCGAAGAGGTCTACTTCGCGACGTTCCACTACGAAACTGACGGTGGCATCGTCGTTACCGCGAGCCACAATCCCAAGGACTACAACGGGATGAAGTTCGTGCGTACAGGGTCGCGACCGATCAGCGGTGACACGGGCTTGTTTGACATTCAAGCGCTGGCGGAAAAAAATGAGTTTGCGCCGACGACTACGCTTGGTGGGCTAAGCCCGCTTGACCATCGCGGCGCGTATATCGAACATCTCCTCGGTTACATCGATCCGAGTAAGTGCAGCCCCCTCAAAATCGTCGCGAACCCGGGCAATGGTGGCGCGGGTGCGGTGATGGATGCGCTTGTGCCTTCGCTTCCATTCGAATTTACCAAGGTGCATTACAACCCCGACGGCAACTTTCCCAACGGCGTACCGAACCCGTTGTTGATTGAGAACCGCCAGTCGACCATCGACCAGATCAAGGCAACCGGCGCCGACATGGGGATCGCGTGGGACGGGGACTTCGATCGCTGCTTCTTCTTCGATGAAAATGCCGCGTTCATCGAGGGCTATTACATCGTCGGCCTGTTGGCATCAGCATTCCTCGACAAGGTGCCTGGACAGAAGGTGGTCCACGATCCACGCCTCACGTGGAACACGATTGATATCGTTGGGGCTCGCGAAGGGACGGCGGTCCTGAGCAAGACCGGCCACGCGTTTATCAAAGAACGCATGCGGGCAGAAGACGCCGTTTACGGCGGCGAAATGAGTGCCCACCACTACTTCCGAGACTTCGCGTATTGCGATTCTGGGATGATCCCGTGGTTGTTGGTCAGCGAGTTGATGTCGGTGACGGGCAAACCTCTTTCTGAACTCGTTCGAGAGCGGATGGTGAAGTTCCCGGCGAGCGGCGAGATTAATCGAAGGCTCGAAGATCCGGTGTCGACGATCGCCGAAGTCCGCGCGGCGTTCGAACCTGACGCATTGAAAATCGACTTGACTGATGGGCTGAGTCTCGAATTTGAGCAATGGCGCTTCAACGTACGTTCGTCCAATACCGAGCCGGTCGTACGTCTCAACGTCGAGTCCCGGGCGAACCCGGCCTTGATGCAAGAGAAAACCGACGCCATCCTTGCGATGCTCGGCGGCGATCCGGCATAAGTCATTTCGCGCTGCCCCACTACGTTGCAGCACGAAACCATTTGAGAAGTTTGAGGTTGTGATGGCGAACGACATTGTGGTTGTCGGCAGTATGAACGTCGACATCACCATGCGTACTCCCGGGTTTCCTGAGCCTGGGGAAACGTTGCGTGCGAGCGATGTGACGCTTGGCCCCGGAGGCAAAGGGCTCAACCAAGCGATTGCTGCCGCGCGGTTGGGCGCGCGGGTGTGCATGGTGGGAAGTGTCGGAGATGACGCCCTTGCCGAAGTAGCGTTACGCGCTGCAATGGACGCAGGGGTTGATACGTCTCATGTCGCCCGGGCAAAAGACGCCACAACGGGTGCGGCCTCGATCGTCGTGGACGAAAACAGTGGCGAGAACGCGATCGTGGTTGCCGGTGGTGCAAACGGGCTTTTGTCGCCGGCCCACGTGCAGCTTGCAGAGGACATGTTTCGCAACGCAAAGGTGTTGCTCGTGCAACTCGAAGCGCCGGACGAAACGGTTGATGCTGCGCTCGACATGGCGACCCAGCACGGGCTCACAAAGGTTCTCGACCCGGCGCCGTTTCGAGTTCTTTCGGACGACATCTTGCGCAAGGTCGACGTCCTGACGCCAAACCAAAGCGAAGCGTCTCGCCTTGTGGGATTTGACGTGACCGACACCGAGAGTGCAGTGAGAGCAAGCCGCTCGTTGCTCTCTCGCGTAAATGGCAACGTTGTCATCACGCTCGGTGTGTTTGGTTGTTTATGGGCCAGCGCATCCGGCGAAATGCATTTTGAGGCACAGCTCGTCGAAAGCGTTGACTCCACAGGGGCAGGGGACGCATTCAATGGGGCGCTCGCGCAAGCCATCGCCAGTGACTGTTCGATGATCGACGCGCTCACCCAGGCCGTCACTGCAGGCACGCTTTCGACTCTTGGTCACGGGGCCGCGCCCAGTATGCCGACACGGTCCGAAGTCGATTCTCTGATCGATCGCTAGACGAAGTTCGCGGTCGCAGTTATGCGCGCAGGTTTTCGATGATGGCTTCGAGCGCTGAGCGATCCTGCATCAAGAACATGTGTCCGCCTTCGAAGTAGTCGAGGGTCGCGTTTGGAAAAGCGGCGAGTAGGGCCAGTTGATTCTTTGGGGGTGCCAAGCCATCGTATTTTCCCGCACAGATGTAGGTGGGAATCGTCACGTTCTTGATCCGCGCTGCGGTGTCGTGATGGGAACGTGCTTCCAACTGCCAGTGCTGCCCCCGGGCAATCTCTTCGCTGCGCGGTTGACCACGGCTCATGGTGAGTTCGATGAGCTTCTCCGCGACTTCGGGGTTGGCTTCGCGCCATTCCGCACCGAAGCGGGTATCCGAAATTCCGAGGAGGAGAGCGGCGCGCTCCTGCGCTTCAAGATCTTCAAGAGTGTGAAGCGGATAAGATGCGCCGGCTTCGCCTCCCGCCGATGTACAAGCGAGTACAAGCTTCGAGACCTTCTCCGGATACCGGCAAACCAGTTCCTGGGCGACCATGCCTCCGAAGGAAACCCCCATGACCGGGCATGATGTGAAGCCGAGGGCGTCCATCAACGCGGCGACATCTCTGGCATAGTCTTCCATCGAATACGGACCGTCGGGAACGTCGCTACGTCCAAGGCCACGTTGATCAAAAGACAATACTTCGAAGTGATCAACCAGTGGGCCATCGGAGACGCCGGGTTTGTCCCGGAGGTCGCCCCCGCTTCCACCTATAAAAACTAGGCGCGGGCCGGTCCCGTGGATCTCATAGTAAATGTTGATGTCGCGAAGACATATATGAGGCATGGCAGAAGCGTTCTCAATGGCACGTTGGGTTTTAGGGTCGACTTTAAAAAGCGAGCGATCTAGGGGGCCGTACCACTGTACGGCACTGCATAGCTGGGGAGCTGCGCGCAAATTGATCGCCATGACTCGAGCTTGCGCGCGAGCATTGTGACCAGCCGCTCTTCCTGCTTAGCGATGTCCTTTTGCTCTTCTGGGTCGAGTTCAATGTTGTAGAACTTGATTTCGTCGTCGGGAAAAGTACGGATAATTTTGTGGTTGCGCTGCAAGAACGACCTGCTCGTTCCGTCGAGGTCGCCAGCGGCGATCACCTCGAAGTCCCTCGGCTCACCGATCAGCATTTCAGCGAGGTCGCGCATCGAAAATGCGTTGGCGGTATGGGTGAAGCCATAGGTAGAGGGCAATGGCACACCTCCGAACATCAAGGCCGTGGAGCCAATATCCATCAATCGAGCGAGTTGCGGAATGACGAGGCCGGCTTTGATCCGTGCGGGGAAGCGTGCGATCAGTGGAATACGCGTGGCCTGGGTTCGAAGCGAATGTCCGGTGGCGCCGTTTTCGAAATTGCCAAATTCGTGCCCGCGCAACGAAGTCACGATGACCAACGTGTTTTTGCTTATTCCCATTGTTTCGAGTGCGCCGAGGAGGGTGCCGACTTTTTCATCCGCTGCGCGAACGTTCGCGTCATATTCTGCAACAGTCGTCGCGGCAACGGATGCGAGTTGGACGTAAAGGAAAAAGGGGCGCATTCCGTCCTGGTTGTCCTGTCCACGAAGCCAATCACGAGCGGCGTCGACAACCCCTTGGCCTTGTTCGACGTACGAAGCGAACCCCTGCGCGAGACCGCGCTCTCTTGGAAAGCCAGCCCCCTCGACAAACGCAGCGGTCTCAAAGCCGTGTTCCGAAAGAAGCTCCGGGAAGGACACGGCTTCGTCGCTGAGCGCCAAGTCCGGACGCACCACTCTGTGTTGTTCTGGCGGGAGCGACGTGTGGAGGGTCACCACCGACGGGATGACCGAAGAACTCGGAGACACCGCATGTTCGAACCGCGCCCCGTCTCGCGCGAGAGCGTCAAGAACTGGAGTGGTGGACCCCGCGTAGCCGTAGCTCCCCACGTAGTCGGCGCGTAGGGAATCGATTGCGATCAATAAGATGCCCGGACGCTTCACCTGCTTGTGCGGTGTTTCCATTCCGCAGCCGACTACATTGAAGATGAAGACAACACTCACGAGAAGACACGCGAGCGTTCGCCGGTCGTTTCTGAAGGTTCTGAGTTCGCGCATGCGCTCGGGTAACGCTCCTACCGTTTGCGCCACAACTCTACGCGGTTTTGCTCACTCTTCCATGTGCTTTCGAAGTGCGCCGACAAAATGCGACGATCATCGGAGTTCGCGTCGATGCTGAGCAAGTTCGTAATGGGCAACTGGTGCCACTTCGTTTCCCAGGCGGCATTGATGTCGATATTCGGAAAACGCGCCTTCGCAGCTTCGGTGAATCGAAGTGGAAAGAAGGGAACCCGCGCCTGGTAGTTCGTCATCAGAACCCCCTGATCTCGCACGAACAGGCTCGAGACGTGGCGTAAGGGTTCGATCATTGAATCACTCTTGGGGTTTCGATCGAAGATCGCAGTCGCAATGGTGCCGGACACCGGATGCGCGCGTGCCGCTTTTGCGATCTCCGCTGCCAAGGAGGCATCGGGGGCTGCGCCAATGAGCGTCGAACCCAGGGATACGAATGCGATCGCAACAGGGATCCATTCGCGTTGGAGTCTGCCCGCAAAGGCCGGGCCGGTTTGCAGCAATGGCAACGTGACGAGCGGGATCCACCAGGCGAATCGCCCGGTCAGATAGCCCCCACCGCCAAGGAGGTCCGGCAGGGTCAAATGCAAAATTATTAACGCGACGCCCGCAAAGAATGAAAAGCGAGCGGCGTGATCTCGGGGCCCGGGTGTCGCGTTGGGCAGGCAAAGCAAGACCCATAGCGCCAAGACGAGCAAACACGTTAGGGCTTGGGAAGAAAATGAAAGCATGCCGAACGTTGCAAGTGTGGCGAACAGATAACTGGCTGCCGACCATTGCGGCGGACTTCCGTCCCCCCCGCCTAAAACTGCAAAGGCCACAATGATCAACCCAGGGATGGAAACCGCCGCCGCGCGGACGATACGTTCCATGCCGCCGCGATGCGGAGACGCAAGTTGAGTAAGCCCGACAAGCCCGGCAAATAGCGCCGCCGCAACCGCGTGAAACAAAACAATGCCCGCTGTTGCAATGAGACTCAGCGAGGCCAACGTCAAGAGGAGGGAATCTCTCTTGAGCCAAGCCAAGCACAACATCACCAACGCAATGTCGGCACCAAGCTGATAGCCATAGAACCCCATGAATAGGGACCACGGAAAGCAGAAACCAAGTCCAACCCACGCCGCAGGGAACGTCCGCCTCCCCGTATGGGTAAGCCACAACGTGGAGAAGAGTGCAATCAGAACAACGTGCAGCGAAAGCGCAAAACGTTCGACGGCCCACAGCGGCAAAACTTTGGCGATGGGAAGCGCCACCGCGAGAAACCCGAGATTGGTCACGGACTCAATCCGCAGCTCGTGCACGTTTGAACGGTAGGGACCATCTCCTAACAGGTCGGAAATGAGGGCGATGTTGTAGCGGTGGCTCGGACCGTCCTGGGTCGGAATTGCGGGAGCAAGCCACACCGCCACTACGATGCCTACGACGGCAGCCCAGTACCAGGCGGCCTGGTGGTCGCGCGTTTCGTGAGGGTCCGAGTCGCTTGGGGTTTGGCCTGACATCGGCTCAAGAATAGGAGAGCTACGCGAGTTTGGCTTTCACACGCGTAAGGTGCCCAGGTGGATCAACCTTTCACGATCAGGTGATCGTGAAGTTCATTCACGTCGCCTTCAGCGAGCGGGAATTCGGTGGCGAGCAACGAACCACAGCGCTCGATCGCGGCGCACATCCCACCGGTGAGGTCGCCACGTTTCACTCCGTCAATCATGAGTGCCACGACCTCTTGCCAGACCTCTGCGTCGAGCTTTTCGGAAATGCCCTTGTCGGCAAGGATGACGGCGCGATGCTCCATCAACGAAATCATCAGTAGCACTCCGGTGCGCCCATCTGTTTGGCTTAGGTCGAGTTCGAAGAACTCAAGCTCCGCCCGCATGTCGACCTGGTGAACCTGGTCTGG
>JASDVE010000315.1:0-2766 GCA_041891195.1 Myxococcota bacterium
GTGTCGACGCGCATGATCGTCACCATGTTCACGCGCGTGTCCGCGACTTCCTCCCGCAGGACTCGGGCGATTTCTTCGCGTAGCTGGTACGAGATTCGGTCTGTGCGCTGGGACACCGGTTAGCCCTCGTCCACGGGGTTGTCCTCGTTGGGGTCGTCGTTCCAGGCGTCGTTGCAGGCGTCGTTGCAGGCGTCGTTGCAGGCGTCCCAATCTGAGTCAGTCGCCGACCCTTCGTGGGGAAGGTCCATAAGTTCAAGGTCCGAGTTCAAGACTTCTGCAGTGTGGATGTTCTCTACGAATCGAATCGCCCGTTCCAATACTTTTTTGACCTGAAGCGCTTCGGAACCGGCGGCCGTCATGCCGAGAACCGCTCGCTGCCACGTCCCTTGGCCTCCGACTTCGGAGACCGATATATTGAATTCATTGCGCAGCCGTTGCTGAATCGAACGAACCACACCCCGTTTCTGTTTGAGAGATTGCGAAGCGTGCACGTGGATCTCAATCAGCGCTGCACCGACGACCATGCAAAGACCCCAACTGGCTGCAAACCTCGGCATTTACCGCGGTAAGCAACAAGTGTTAGAGAGTTGCCGGTTCCTCCTCGAGTTCAAAGGCTTCAATGACGTCGCCAACCTTGACGTCGTTGAAACCGCCGATCCCGATACCGCACTCGTAGTCGTTGCCAACTTCAGCTGTGTCGTCCTTGAAGCGTCGCAGCGAAGCGATGTTGCCTTCGAAGATCTGCACGCCATCCCGAATCAAGCGACACTTCGCGTTTCGCTTGATTCGACCATCGTTCACATACGAACCGGCAATCGTACCCAGCTTCGGAATGACGAAGGTTTCGCGCACTTCGGCGCGACCGAGTCGAATTTCTTTGATCGTCGGCGGAAGCAAGCCCGCCATCGAGCTACGAATGTCGTCGATCAAGTTCATAATGATCGTGTAGCCGCGGATCTCAATACCGTGTGCATCCGAAGCGCGAATCGCCGCGTTGTCGGGACGTACGTTGAAGCCGATCACAATGCCACCACTCGCCGAAGCGAGCATCACGTCGTTTTCGTTCACGCCGCCGACGCCTGCAGAAAGGACGATAAGTTTCACCGCGTCGGTTGCAAGGTCTTCGATCGCCTGGCGCACTGCTTCCATTGTGCCTGCGACGTCCGCCTTAAGAACAACCTTCAGCTCCTTCGCCTCGGTGGCGTCGGCTTGGGCGTAGAACTCTTCGAGGCTCAAACGTGGGCGCGACGCCTTCGGAGCGCTTCGCAGCTGATCGAGGCGGTGCTGAATGACGCTCTTGGCCGCACGCTCGTTCTTTACAACGTCGAGCACGGAACCGAGTTCGGGGACAGCGGAAAGACCGAGGATACGAACCGGCGCCGAGGGCCCAGCTGAATCAACGCGCTTGCCATCGTTGTCTTCCATCAAACGA
Organism: Myxococcota bacterium; assembly: GCA_041891195.1. Classification (GTDB taxonomy): domain Bacteria; phylum Myxococcota_A; class UBA9160; order UBA9160; family UBA4427; genus DUBZ01. The sequence goes on from JASDVE010000315.1 coordinate 1,433, forward strand.
ATGCGACCCCATTCGGTGCCAACAACCACGGTCTCCCCACGGCTAAGCGTGCCGCTTTGGATCAAGACCGTCGCCAGTGGACCGCGCCCCTTGTCGATAAGCGACTCGAGCACGACACCCTTCGCGGGGAGTAGCGGGTCCGCGCGCAGTTCCATGAGCTCGGACTGCAGCGCAATCATCTCGAGTAGCTGGTCCAAACCTTCGCCGGTAGCCGCGGACACGTTCACACAGATCACGTCGCCACCGAATTCTTCGGAGACCACGTTGTGCTCCATCAAGCGCTGACGCGCGGTCTTCGGATCGGCGTCGGGCAGGTCGCACTTGTTAATTGCAACAACCATCGGCACTTCGGCCGCGCGGCAATGTTCGATCGCTTCGACCGTCTGCGGCATCACGCCGTCGTTCGCCGCGACAACAAGGATGACCATGTCCGTCACCTGAGTTCCGCGAGCACGCATCTGTGTAAACACAGCATGGCCAGGCGTATCGATGAACGTCAGCGCACCGCGCGACGTTTCGACACTATAAGCACCGATGTGCTGGGTGATCCCGCCGGCCTCGCCGTCGACAACCTTCGATTTGCGAATCGCGTCCAAGATGGAGGTCTTTCCATGATCGACATGGCCCATCACGGTGATCACCGGCGGACGCACGTCGCCAGCGGATTCTTTCTCTTCCACATCTTCGATGACGGTGATGAACTTGGCTTCTTTGAAGCCCGTATCAAGGACTTCAAACTTAAACTCTTCGGCAATCTTCTGACACGTCTCGACATCGATCCGGTGGTTCACCGAAACCATGATACCGAGGGCCATCAACCTACCCTGAATCAGCGGAGCTTTGACGCCGGCTTGCTTGGCAAGTTCGGCGATCCCGATTTCACCGGGCACCCGAACAATCCGCGACTGATCCGCGGCGGCCACTGGGCTAACCGGGCGATTGAGAGCGTCGCGACGCTTGCGACGCGGGTTAACGACACCTCCGCCCGCACCAGACGCTCGTCGCGGGGCACCACCGGTTCGGCTCGTAATCTGTCGCCCAAATTGTTCTTGCTCGCGAAGATTGACGACTTCGCGCACACGCTTGCGTTGTTTGCCCTTGCCAGTACCGGCGGGACCGGCAGGCTGCTGAGCCCCCCCGCGTCCTGCGTCTTTCTTTTCTCCGGCAGCACCCCCTCCAACCGGCGCTGGCTTCGCAGTCGGCGCATTTGAAGGTGCATTTGAAGCTGCACTTGAAGGTGCAGTTGAAGGTGCAGTTGAAGGTGCAGTTGAAGCTGCAGGTGAAGTTGCACTATCCGGTGCGGCAGCAGCCACAGGTTCTACGACAGGCTCCTC
>JASDVE010000316.1:0-9298 GCA_041891195.1 Myxococcota bacterium
ATCACATAAGGTGTTGGCCCAGGAATCTCCTCACCGAGCAACCGACGCTGCTTGGCTGCCTGAGTGGCAAGGCCAGTGTCGAAGACCACGTTGCCTTCGCTTGTCGTAACGACATTGGTATTCGAAACGCCGCGCGCCTGATAGATCAGGTCAGAAATTTTGCGAATTTCGATAGGGATGTTGATCAAGTCAGCGGCGGCCCGTTCCGTTTCACCGCTGTTCATTTCGGCGAGTCGTTCCTGCGCAATATCGCCAACCATTTCGGCAGCACGTAGCTCGGCACTCTTTTTCGCGTCTTCGCATGCAATGAGACCAAACGAGAGCGTGGTAGCGAGAGTTAAAATGATCCCACTTCGGAGCCGCCGATGGATCTTCATACATTCTTCTCCTAGATTGCCGCGACTGCATGAGGCGCAGCCAAGTAGGGACGTGCACGCGTCGCTTGGGAAAACGGAAGTGTGCCAAAACACTGCTACAATTTTGTACTTTTCTTGGGTGTTTTCTTTCCGGCACGAGTAATGCGTCATCGCCTACTCCATTCGCTGCTTGCCCCTTCCGGCTCCAACAGAGACAATGCGAACCATGCTTTGTTGCCCACAAGAACGTAGCGATCGGTTTCGCTGGCTGTCTCTACGCCGCATGACGCTGCTCATCACTTCGATCGTGTTTTTCCCTCTCCTCTCGCTCGCACACGACCAAGAAATTGAAGGCGAGACCGAAGATCTGCCGCCGTCCCAACACGCACCATGCGTTGAGGGAACGTCGAGCGGGTACTTGTGCTCAAACATGGAACTCGTGCACTTCGTCCCCGTCCGTTCGCTCAACGCGACCAGCATGAATGACATTTGGGGTTGGACCGACCCGCTGACAGGTGAGGAGTACGCAATCGTCGGTCTGCGCAACGGAACGGCGTTTGTTCACATCAACGAGTACGGGCATCCAACTTACTTGGGTCGCCTTCCCACCAACAGCTTCCAATCGTCGTGGCGCGACATCAAGGTGTACGACAACCATGCCTACATCGTGAGCGAAGCTCCGCAACATGGCATGCAGGTCTTCGACTTGACCCGCTTGCGCGCAGTAGACCCCGCGAATGCGCCGGTCACTTTCTTTCTTAGTAACTTCGTCTACAGGAGAATCGGGTCCGCGCACAACGTCGCTATTAATGAAGATACCGGCTTCGCCTACGCGGTTGGCGCGGCCTCGTGCAGAGGTGGCCTTCACATGATCGACATCGAAATTCCGGCGAGCCCTCAATTCGCAGGTTGCTTCGGTCAAGACCGTTACACCCACGATGCGCATTGCGTGATCTATCACGGACCAGACGCCGACTATCAAGGACGTGAAATCTGTTTCAACTCAAATGAAGACACCGTCACGATCGTCGATGTCACCGACAAAGCGGCGCCGGTCATGATTGTCAGGGCGCCCTACTTTGGGTCGGCGTACACCCACCAAGGGTGGCTCACCGAAGATCACGCTCACTTCTTGCTCGATGACGAACTTGATGAGCTACGCCGCGCAGGCAACACCCGCACATTTGTTTGGGACATGTCAGACCTCGACGCACCCTTCGTCACCGGCGTCCACCGCGGTGCAACGACATCGATTGACCACAATCAATACGTCTTGGGGAATCACGTTTTTCAAGCGAACTACCGAAGTGGCATTCGTGTCTTGCGCCTCGGAGATCTCTCGGAAGGCGAACTCGCCGAAGTCGCCTACTTCGACACCACGCCGAGCGACGACCTGCCTGCGTTCTCGGGCACCTGGAGCGTCTATCCCTACTTCAAGAGCGGCTATATCGTCGCAACCGACATCAATCGCGGGCTCTACATTTTATGGCCACGCCTCGACGCGATTTCGGAATGCAGTGACGGCATCGACAACGACGGCGATGGCCAACGCGACTTCGGCGAAGACCCGACGTGTTGGGGACCAAACGCACGCTCTGAAATCGAGCGCTTCGATGTTCAGCTGACCATCGACCCTCGCCGTGCACACCGAAAGCTCTTCGCGGGTCGACGGGCGAGCATGTTCCTCGCGATTCCGGGAAGTGACACGGTCGATGTCGAGAAGATCGACCTTGACTCCTTACGCTTTCACCCCGGTGACATCGCCCCCAAAATTCTCGGCTACAAAAAATCTCGGCCCTATAAAGATGTGAACGACGACAAGCGACCGGATCTCCGGCTCAAGATCCGCCTCCGCAAGGCACCTCTCGAAGCAGGGGTTCAAGATGTCTGCGTATCGGGACTCCTTGCTGGGGATCCTTTTGAAGCCTGTGTCAAAGTTGAACTCTTCAGCAAGAGCCACCGTAGACCGAAGCACCACAAAGGTAAAAAACGCGTGGCGAAGCCGATTGTCAATGCGGCGGGAGCGAACACGGACAACGAGGTCCAGAACATGAAGACGCAAAGCAAGGCCGAGAAGAACCGAAACGACCCAGATCATCCGCTCTAATCCGACTACAATGTGGCCGATCGACTCCGCTCCTGTGCGCCACTATCATGAGCCTGCAACAGGCATAATGATGACCGAATTGAATTGGCGGAGCTCCCGCAACTTGAAACTCAACACTCGCGCCTCTTTTCTGTGCTTCGCGCTCGTTTTCATGTTTGCGAACATAGTCCGTGCCGAGACTTCGCTTCCAGCACCCACTACCGAGGGCGGCTACACGACATCGGACACTTGTCGTGCGTGCCATCCGGGGCCATACGAAAGCTGGCGCAATTCTTTTCACCGCACGATGACGCAAGCGATTGGGCCAAACGTCGTGCTTGGCGACTTCGACAACACCGTACTCGAAGCGCGCGGCCACTCGAGCCGCTTTGAGCAGCGCGGAGATGACTACTGGGTCGACATCCCGGACCCCGCCTGGTTCATGGATCCGGACCCCAACAAGATAGCGACGCCTCCTCGCATCAACGTCCCCGTTGTGATGACGACCGGTTCACACCACATGCAGTACTACTGGGTGCGGCGCCCAAAGACCGGTCCGGTCCACGAACGGCATGACCACGGTGCGCTCATGTCTGTTCCTTGGGTGTAGTTGATCGAAGACGCACGATGGATTCCGGTGCAGGATTCTTTTTTGACGCCCCCGACGACGGTCCCCGAAGCCCCACTGATGTGGAACACGTCGTGTTTTTCGTGTCACTCGGTCGCGACGCAACCCCACTCCCGGCCGGAGGAAGATGAGTTCAAAAGCCAAACTGTTGAACTCGGGATCGCATGCGAAGCGTGCCATGGACCTGCTGACGAACACGTCGCCGAGTTTCGATCCCCGCTTGCAAGATACTCTCGGTACTTCACAGGTGACGACGAACCGGTGGAACATGTTGTGAACCCAGCACGACTCTCAAGCGCGCTGTCGAGGGATGTCTGCGGACAGTGCCACAGCTTCGGCGAGCCATTGGACCTCGACGCCCATAAGAAGACCGGCGTCGCCTTTCGCCCGGGCAACAACTTGCACGAAACCAATCGGGTGTTTGAACTTCACCGCACACCCGCCGAAGTCGAGACGCTTCCCGCCCCACAAGACAACCTCGGCGGCAACTTCTGGCCGGACGGAACCATCCGGGTCGCGGGACGCGAATACAACGGCTTGATGGAATCGAAGTGCGCGACCCAAGGTGCGCTCACTTGCTTGAGTTGCCATTCGATGCACAGCTACGAAGACACCGACAGCCAGCTACGACGCGATCGTCAAGACGATGCGACCTGCGCGAGTTGTCATCCCGCGATCGCCAAAGACCCAACACCTCACACTCACCACGCCCCCGACTCCCCGGGAAGCCGCTGCATGAACTGCCACATGCCGCACACCACCTATGGCTTATTCGTTGCCATGCGGAGTCATCGCATCGACAGCCCCAACGCTTCTACCCCGTTCGAAGGTGCGCGGCCGAATGCGTGCAACCTTTGCCATCTCGACCAACCGCTCGCATGGACGAGCGAGCGACTTCACGCTTGGTATGACCAACCCAAGGCCGACCTCGCAAAGGACGAGCGCACGATCGCGGCATCGGTTCTATGGGCCTTGAAGGGGGACGCCGCGCAGCGCTCGGTCGTGGCATGGCATATGGGATGGGAACCCGCACATCGGGCCTCTGGCGACGAGTGGATCGGCGCATATCTTTCGATTCTACTCGCAGATCCCTACGTGGCCGTTCGCAAGGTCGCCGGACGGTCAATCAAAAAGCTGCCCGGTTTCGAAGACTTCGAGTACAACTTCTATGGCGAGCCTTTGGCTCTCGCTGGCCAACGCAATGACGCCATCCAACGATGGCTTAAGGCCATCGCGACAAAGTCGACACCCAACGGCAAGCAAGTCCTACTAAATGCGACCCGTGAGATGAATCAAGTCGAGTTGAACCGTCTCTTCAAAGAGCGCGACAATCGCGCAATTAGGATCAGCGAGTGAGCAAAGCCAAAGCAGCTTCGAGTCCCACTTCCGAACAAGATTTGTGCGCCAGACACATGGGCATCGGCTGGTGCGCGCTGCTCATCTTTCTCGCGATGGGCCTCTTCCTCGAATCGCTGCACGGGTTCAAGGCCGGTTTCTACCTCGACGTGTCGAGCGAAACCCGTCGCACCGTGTGGACACTTTCACATGCCCACGGCGCGTTGATTTCCATCGTCAATATTGTGTTTGGAATCTCGACGAAGTTCTTGCCCGCTTGGCCGAGTGCAAGCCAAATGCTCGCATCGCGCTGCTTCATCGGAGCCCTCGTGCTCTTGCCACTGGGCTTTTTCTTGGGCGGCTTCTTCACCCACGGCGGCGATCCCGGTATTGGGGTGTTTTTGGTTCCGCCGGGCGGGCTGTTGTTGATCGCCGGGGTATTTCTGACGGCGCGCGCCGCCCTCGCCCAGAGCAAACTCGGCTAGAGCGCCGCTCGACTCTGCCCTCGAGACCGAAAGGCTATTCGACCGTCAGGCTCGCGTTTTCGACCAGCAGCGCGTACGAATATCCGAAGCCAAAGTCGCGATCGACGCTCACTGCCCCGCGAATCAGGACGACGTCGCCAACCGCGGCAACGTTGTCCGAGGTGACGATCAAGTCGTTACTCCCGTCTGCGCCCGCACTACCGTCTTGAATGTGAATCCAGTTGGTGCCCATAATACGGGGAGAGAATTTGACAACGCTTCCGCGCACTGCAATTTCTTGCCCCGCAAGTCCGCGACCGCTGTCGAAGAACTCTCCTACCGTATAGCCGCCGTCGGCTTTCACGATCCCCGCGAAAGATTGTTCGGGGGACGACTGCGCCCGCCCCGTGCTCGGATGCGGAGCGGTCTTGTCAGTGGGAAGCGACGCGCTCGAATCCGCGGCGGAGACATGAATCTTCCCCGCGAAGTAAACCAGCGAAAAAGTTCGGGCCAAGGTGTCGCTACGGTAGTTCTGCATCGGGCTGTCGGTTGGGACTGACACGCGATCTCCGACCTTGACGGGAAACTTCGGCGCGGCCGCCCAGACAGTCCGCATGCCCGCGTCGACGTTGATGTACGTGTAACTCGACGCGTCCATGGTTTCGACAACGGTGCCGGTTAATCGATTGCCAGTTGGCGGGGCGGTGTGGGTTCCGGTCGCGCTCGCGTTGCCGATCGGAGGATGTCCTTTCGGCAGTCCTTGCTGCGCCATCGCCGGCACACTGAGCATCAGCGCGATCGCTGCACACGCGAAAATAGGGGGGCCTTGCGGTCGTAGGGACTTGATGTTGTTGGTATCGCTCAACGTGGCGCTCCTGTTCATTTCGCGTTGGGGCCGTCGGGTTGTCCACGGCAGGCGGCGTCCGCGCCACGATACACCAACTCCCGTGCGAAAGAACCTGGATACAACTCCGTGAGGCACGGTGACTCTCGTCACCAAGCACTAAGTTTTCGAGCCGATACGTCTTCGTAGGGCGGCAGCGCTGCAATACGTTTCACGCGAATGATGCGAGCACGACACCGGGAGAGTCAAATGAAGGACGGCAGAACCAAGCGGATCAAGCGCGAAGAAACCATGCTCGACGACCCCTTCCTGTCGATCAATCGCGCTTCTTTGATCGTCGAGAAAGGCCCTTCCGCAGGGGAGGAATTTCTGCTCACCCAAAAGAGCGTGGTCCTAGGTCGCGGACCATGCGTCGACGTTCCGTTGGCCGACACCGCGATGTCCCGGGAACATGTTGCGTTCGAATTGCAGGGCGACGGTTTCCGCGCCCGAGACCTGGCAAGCACGAACGGGATGCGCGTCAACGGCGGAGACACCCTCGTCGCGGACCTCAAGCATGGCGATTCTATCGAGGTCGGAACCGCGACCCTGCGCTACCTCGTCGAGCCCATGCCAAAGCCCATCAAAACGCACGTGATCGGCGACTAAGTCGGCGTGTTTTTTTCACAACCCGACCCCACTCTCTAAACAAGAACGCCTGGAGAAACACACCATGGCATCCCTCGTCGGACGCTCGCTGGGTCACTATGTCGTCGAGCGCGAGCTTGGCGGCGGCGGCATGGGGGAAGTTTTGCTTGCACGCCAAGAGTCTCTCGACCGCCCGGCTGTTCTAAAGCGCATTCGCAGTGAATTACGCGAGCATCAAGAACTTGCCGAGCGCTTTCGTCGAGAAGCGCGAACTGCGGCAGCGATTCATCACCCCAACGTCGTTGCGGTCTACGACCGCTTCACATTTCGTGGCAACGAGTACATCGCGCAAGAGTTTGTCGATGGCAGTGATCTGGCCGGCGTCCTCAAGACTCGTGGGGCGCTGCCACATCGCATCGTCTGCATGATCGCGCTGGAAGTAGCCCGCGGCCTCGAAGCGATTCACACCGAAGGCACGGTACACCGCGACCTTAAACCGCTCAACATTATGGTTGGGCGAAAAGGCGAAGTGAAGATTGCCGATTTCGGTCTTGCCCTTGATGCACACGACACAGCACTGACTCAGCCCGGCGTGATGCTCGGCTCGCCTCCCTACATGCCTCCCGAACAAATGCTCGGCGAAAGAGTCGACGCACGCTGCGATCTTTTCGCATTTGGCGTGGTGCTCTATGAGCTGCTCAGCAATCGACTCCCGTACCACGAGCCAAGTGAGACCGAAACAGCGAGTCTGCTTAAGACGATGCAGAAGGAGGGGTACGCACCCGTGCGCACCCACGTGAAGGGCGTGCCGCGCTTCCTGCGCAAAATCGTACGCGCATGCCTTCGCGCAAACCCAAAGCGGCGAACGATCAGTGCGGCGCAGATTCGCAGGCGACTGGAAGCAGAACTCGGGCGCCCTTCTACGGTCGATTTACGTCGCGAACTCGCGGGCTGGCTTTGGGAACATCAAGTCTTCGAATGTCGCGACAACGAAACCGTTGTGCGCACAGGCGAAGCCGGCCAAAAAAGCAGCCCCCGCTGGAAGCGAACGAACCGCATTGCTGCAATGGCTGCGATCGTCGCCACGGCTGTTGTCGCGAGCTTTATGACCACGATCGATCTCAAACCTTCCGCAATCCAGTCAGGCCTTCAGCCACCCGGTGGTTTCGAAGCGCTGCGACAGTTCGCAAGAACCAATCTGCCAGCAAGCCTCGAAGCGAACCTCACCGCGAGCGACTCCCGCTAGCTGAGATCGGCGAGCTTCATCACAGTTGCTTTCACGGGCGGGTGTTCGCTTGCGCCGATCCAGCGCCAGCACATGGTCCCCATGGTGTGGCCCGCTGTTTCGACCCAGTTCGGTCGCTCCGGGTCGGTATGCGAAATAATCAACCGCACACCGCCGCCGGTTTCGTACTTAGCGGTGTGCTTGTTGATGTGGATCGTGTGATAGCGATAGTCGAGGGACTCCATCCACCAGTTGTCGAGTTGGAAGTTCCAGGTTTGGCAGTCCGGGATGGAGTCGGCCTCGAGAACGAGCACTTCGTCGTCGGCAAGTTCCCACGCACTGTGGAAGTAATAGATATTCGGATCGCCACCGATCGACTGACAATATGCCTGGTCAGCGGCTGGGAGTTCGTTCATCGTCGGCACGAAACTTTCCGACCAATTTTCGAATAGCTGCGTTGTGCCGCGAACAAAGCGCGCAGCCCCGGCCAGACCGTGATCGAGCTTTTCAGCGGTCAAAGGTTGGGGGCGTTCTTGCTCCGCACCGATCCGCTCAATCACGATGTCGGCGGGAATTTCATTGATGCGATCTTGAAATGTCTGGCGCACGTTGAGTGAATTCGTTTCCGGCCCCATCGCGAGCCAGTTGCCCGGATGTTCTTTTTGACTCACGATGACTTCGAGGTTTCCGTCGGCGTCGAGGTTGAGTTCGCTCGAATCGAGATAACCCGAAGTCTTCATGCCGCCGCCCGTCGAGTAGCGGTTGATCACCGTGCCGAAGCCCAGATAGTCGACCGTGCCTCGGGTGCCGGTAATCTTGTATTCGTACTGCGGGTCGAGGGACGTACTCTGGTAGTAGTTGTCCGGGTTGTCGGCCCCCATCTTGATCGTCGTGTGGCACGGGCAGCGCAGCTGCGGGAAGGCGGGATCGCCGTGCTCGAGAAAACTTTCGAGACCCGCACGCAGCATGCGGGTCAGGTAGCGATATCCCTCGGCGCGATTGAACGCGTCGCTGGGGGCGTCGGCGCTTTGCACCACACGACCCGCTTCCTTCAACGCATCGCAAAATTCGTCCCAGCTCTTGCCGCTCGAAACTCGCTCTTCAGACTCGGTCATTTCGGGTTCGCTCCTGTTCGGGGATTTGATTGGCACCTGGGCCGTTTACGAGAATCGCCCATAACCGGCTGAAATCAATCGATTATTGAACACACGGTCCATACGCGAGCAGTGAAAGTCGCGCACAGCATCATGGGGATGGGGCGAACACAGGTCGTCGTGTCCTCGGTGCCCGTGCGCGACACCAACTTTGCGTTTGTACCCCGGAGAGTTTCAGCAAGCAACATATCTACGACAACAGGCAACCGCGCGTCGTACGGAACACTCGTGTTTCGAATCGAGAGTCATGCCGACCAAGGGCAGAAGTACCAGTCCACCCGAACTCGAATGAACGAATCTCGAATAGGCGATTTACGATCGTTGCCAAAGCCTGACGCGAAAGACGAGCCCCACGGATAGCGAAGTGCCTCGCTCAAGGCGCCTCGTCGCTTTCGATTGGCGCCATCGGTTGAAGCTCGATGTTGGCAAATGCCGAAGTGCGTGGCGCACCGAGCGCGTGAATCACGGCGTCGGCGACCACAGATGCCGGCATAAAGTTCAGATGCCGCGTCAACCCAAACGGCGCCCAGTTTTCGAGCACCGATACCATTCGGTCGTGCGGCCATGAAAGCCCAAACT
>JASDVE010000316.1:9308-12128 GCA_041891195.1 Myxococcota bacterium
CAGTTGGACCGAGGCGAAGATGAGTGACGCGAACACCGGTACCTTCGAGTTCCATCGCGAGCGTACGGCAGAAATTTTTGACTCCGGCCTTCGAAGCGGAATAGCCCGCCTGCTGGGGACGGGGGTTGTCGGCATTGTCAGACCCGACGAATACGAGATCTCCGGTCTTTCGCTCGATCATGCTCGGCAACACCTGGCGAGAGATCAGCATCGGCCCAATGAGATTTGTTTCGATTTCGCGTCGAAGGCAGTCCGGGTCGCTTTCGTGGACGGGTGCTGGGATCGACAACCCCGCGTTGTTGATCACAACGTCGATCGCACCGAGCGAGGTCTGCGCGGCAGCAAAAAACGCTTCGATCGAATCGAGACACGTTACGTCGAGAGCGTGCGCGAAAACCTCGCCCCCGTCTTCTCGGATATCCGTCGCCACCGCGTCCAAGCGATCGCCACGACGCGCGCCGATGGCAACGCGATCACCATGAGCCGCGAGCGCTTTTGCGACGACCGATCCGATGCCCGACGACGCTCCGGTTACGACAATATTGCGGGGCTGTGATTGTAGGTTGGCCGATTCGTTGCCCATCTTCGTGCTCCAGGTTACGTGCGTGGCAATGACAAGGGATAACACTCTAGCAGCGACGGGTCGTTTGCTCGTCTTGCGTCAATGCGCCTCGTTTCCGAAGAAGGCTTTTTTGGCTTTCATTCTCAATGGATTGTAATTCGTCGAACCCGATTGAACTCGCACGATCAAACCGACCATGTGGCGCTTGTAGTCATAGAGGTCGAGGTTCAGGTACCTGTAGACGGGAAGTGTCACGAAAACGCGGCCATCCCAAAATGGTCACGACGCATTCGAACTTCGATTTCGTCGACGGGCATCGTCAAACAATCGTTCATGAACACCAAGGTTCTTGTTGCGATACCCGTTGCCCGCGTGAGTCGACTGGAATGCGAACTTCCGCACGGGGGTGTGTAACATCACGGGTCCGGCTACAACCGATCTCCCAAGCCCGACCGTCTTAGGTCAGGCTCTTAGGCAAGACCAAGGCAAGCCCTAAGCAAGCAACCCAAACCTCCAGCCAATTTGATGCGTTCTGGCCTGCATGCCGGGTTCGATACGTGCTGTATCGTAATGAGCGTCCGATTCACTGCGCGCCCCCATGCGACGATGCGGGCAAAAGCTGGAGAAGATCTTGGCGAGCCCACCCAACACAACGAGCACTAGCGCGGGACGACCCCGGAGCGAGGAAGCCCATCAGGCGATTCTCGACGCGACCCTCGAGTTGTTGGTCGAGGTTGGCTTTTCGGGGCTGACGGTCGAAGGCGTCGCGAGTCGCGCAGGTGTGGGCAAAGCGACGATCTATCGACGCTGGGCGTCGAAGATCCCGTTGATCGTCGAAGCCTTCGGCCAACTTCCTGGCTTCCAAGACTGTGACACAGGGTCGCTCGCCGAAGACCTGAAACAGATGCTCAAACGCTATCTCGAAGTATTCAACACCACCGCGCTCTCCGCGGTGCTTCCGAGTCTCGCCGGTGAGCGTTTTCATAACCCGGAGCTTTCGGTGTTGTTCGAACCCGTTTCCAAGAACCGTCGACAACCCCTGCTTGCCGCGTTTGACCGCGCTCGCGAGCGCGGCGAGATTCCGAGTTATATCGATATCGAACTCGCGGCTGACCTTGTTGTGGGTCCGATCGCCGTCGCGTTGTTCTTCAAGGGTGGACGCTTGAAGCCCGAAATGGTGACGCCGATGGTCGACCTTGCACTCGCGGGCCTCGGGACGACGCGCGCTTAAGCGTCGGCGTACTTCGCTCGCAGTTCGTGCTTGGGCACTTTGCCGGTAGGGTTGCGAGGCAGCGCTTCGCAGAGTTCGAGCTGTTCGGGGATTTTCTGGACCATCAGGCTCTTCCCGCGCAGGAAGTCCGTCATCTCTTCGAACGTGAGCGGCTCGACGGTGACCTTGCACTGAACGACAGCGCAGCATCGCTCGCCTGTCTTCGGGTCCGGCAGCCCGATCACCGCGACGTCCGCGACCTTCGGATGTTCGTACAAGAGATCTTCGACCTCTTTCGCGCTGATGTTCTCGCCTTTGCGAATGATCACATCCTTAAGTCGACCCGTGATCGTGAGAAAATCATCCGCGTCCAAGTACCCAAGGTCTCCGGTACGGAAGAAACCCTCTTCGTCATGTGCCGCATCGTTGAGCGAAGTATCGAGATAGCCCTTGCAGAGTTGCGGGCCCTGAACGCGGATCTCGCCCTCTTCCCCCTGCGCAGCTTGAGCACCATCAAGCCTCACAATTTTGATTTTCATCTCGTCTGGCGGGTTCGCGCTTCCTTCCGTGTCCGCAAGCTTCGAGTCCGCGTCACCGGCAGCGTTCATCACGACGATCGGGCATTCAGTCAAGCCGTAACCCGACACGATGCCCACGCCACCCATTTCGCGCTTGATGTCGTAATGGAGTTGCGGCGGCTTTGGAGCGCCACCTCCGGGACAGCTCTTCAGGTTCGGGAACAGTGGCTGTTCAGGAGCTGCACGCTGCGCGTCGAGGTAGGCCTGGTGGAACGCAGTGCCCGCGGTCGCAAGGGTGACGTCGTGGCGTGCGAGCAGTGGGATCGTGGTCTTCGGATCGAAGGTCTCCACAACGATTTGACCGCAGCCCGTCATCAGCCCCGCGATAAACCACCCCATGCCGCCGATGTGGGTGAAGGGAAAAACCAGGGCGATGCGATCGCTCGGATCCATTTCGCAGACGCGAACTAGACAGTGGCCCGACACCATGACGGACGCGTCCGTGTGAAGCGCGCCTTTGGGGTCTGCAG
>JASDVE010000317.1:0-2734 GCA_041891195.1 Myxococcota bacterium
GATCTCAAGAGCGCTGCGCCGTTTCGTGCCCTCGGTCAGCATTTTGAGCGCAAGCTTGGCGGTGCCGGGGATTGCGCCATGGTCTGCCGAGTAACCCGCATCGACGAGGAGCTTGAAGGAAATCACCGGGACCGCATGATGTTCGACGACGATGATTTCAAGACCGTTCGCAAGCGTGGTGCGTTCAAGCTCAGGGAAGGTGACGTTCGGTGGAGGGCCGACCGAAGGAAGTCTCGCGCGATCTACATTGCTCGGGTGGGTCTCTGATTTGGCTAGCGGATGAACTTCCAAAACGAATGCACCTTCATGAACCCAGCGCTTTAATGTGCTGCGAACGTCTCGGGGGCGTGCAGCATCGATTCGCTCGAGGAGGCCTACATACGCTTCGGGACTTCCGTAAAACACTTCGCTCTGTGCCAGGATGTCCGCCTTGCCGCCAAACCCTCCCACAGACTCGACCCCGCGTATGAACGACGCGCGAAGTCGTGCTTTGGCGCGGGCGAGTTCGTCCCGGGTCGGTCCCTTCTTGACCAGGCGAGCGATTTCTTCGTCCATAATTTCTTCGACGCGCTTTGGGTCGGCATCGGGGGACACGGTCGCCCACACGATGAGGAGGCTTCCGAGTTCGCGCTGCCACATGAACGCTGCAACATCAGTTGCAGTTTGCTCTTCGTATACGAGACGTTTGTAGAGACGTGACGATTTCCCGTTGGACAAGACACTTGAGGCAAGGCCGAGGTAGTCGGCGGCCTCGGTTCCTGTTTCGGGAACATTCCAGACTTTGACGATCCGAGGCTGGGGGACACGATTGAAGCTGACCAAGCGCTTCTCTTCGTGACGCTCACCGATCCAGCGCTGCCTTTGATTCACCGAGGGACCGGCTGGAATGTCGCCGAAGTTGTCCTTGACCTTCTGCAGCACTTCCTGTGTGTCGACGTCGCCTGCGATGGTGAGTACCGCGTTGCCGGCGCCGTAAAAGGTTTTGAACCACGTCCGCACGTCATCTAGGGTTGCTGCGTTCAGGTCCTTCATGGAACCAATGACTGGCCACGAATAGGGGTGTCGTTCGGGGTAGACGTTCCGGCCGATGATGTCGAATACCCTGCCGTAGGGTTGGTCGTTTCGCTGACGTTTTTCGTTCTTTACGACGCCGCGCTGTTCGTCGAGGCGTGCCTGGCTCACGACGCCAAGTAAGTGCCCCATTCGGTCCGACTCCATCCAAAGCGCGAGATCGAGGGCGTTCTTCGGCACGTTTTCGAAGTAGTTCGTGCGGTCGTTGCTCGTGGTTGCGTTTTGTTCGGTCACACCGACTCGGTCGAAGGGGATTGTGAACTCGCCGTTGTAGTGCTCGCTGCCTTCGAACATCAAGTGTTCGAACAAGTGTGCGAAACCCGTTTTGCCGCGGCGCTCGTTCTTGGACCCGACGTGGTACCAGACGTTGACTGCGACGATCGGCGCCTTGTGGTCTTCGTGCACGATCAACGTCAAGCCATTGTCGAGCACGAACTTTTGGTAATCGATCCGCAGCGGGTTCGAAGCTTTCGGGGCCTCCGCGGCACGCGCTGCCAGGGCCGGAATTGCAGTCAGGGCGCACAGCAGTGCGAGCCCGGTGTATGTGAACGTCGTTCGCTTCATGGTGAGCTGAGTCTCCGTGGGGGGATGTGACGGCGGCGGGAGCCGATTGTAGTCAGATCCGGCTTTAGAGGGAAGGGAGTCAGGTCGATGGATAGGCACGAAGGGGACCACCGTGAATCAACACCTAAGGTTGGGTGAAATCATGCTCGGGGAGCAAAAGAAGCTGGGCAGTCGCCTTGGGCTGTCCTGACTCGCCTCGGTTTGGCAACTGAGAAAGAGGTTGTTCAGGCGGTGTCAAGCCAAGTCGGCGTTTCAGTCGCGACCTTCGCCGGCAAGAAGATTCTCGAATGTGTTCTCGCATTGGTCTGTGGCAGTCGCAACTTCTGAAAACAGCAGCACAATTGACCGGGGGTCGCGAAGAAATCTTCTTCCGGTTTCCGGTCCTCGCTGGCAGGGAAGAAGAACGAAAAGAAGGATCAGAGAACTAACCCACGCTTTGAGGTTTCACTGCGTGTGCCGCGTTTTTTGCTTGACACCCCTTTGGCTTACAGCCAATCTGCAACGCCCGATCAAAGGGCCTGGAGGTTCGACATGCGTCTCGAATTCAAATTGGAGCTCGACAACGTTGCTACACCGCGGTTTGCAGTCGAATCCGTCGAAGGGATCGGTAAGATTTTCACGCTTGCTACCCTCGTGCTCAACGTGCTTGAGACTCGAAAGAGTGTTGAAATTGTATTCCATGGTCTCAGCGCCGACGATCCGAGTCGCAAGATTGACGGTTTTCGCGAGATCATGGAAAGCTCGCCGTCTGCGATGCCGGTCGAGTACGAATCGGGCGAGGGCTCTCTGGTTCCCGGTTCATCGAGCTACTTTCAGTGGGTTACGATCCGCCGAACCACCGATTGAAGTCGCAGGCTTACGCGCTCAGTCCTTTCTAGCGCTGATCGCGTGCGCGGCTCAATGTTACGACCTGCTTCAAGGCCCGTTCGTTGCCGTGCTCAAAGGGAAGGGCGTTTAGATAGCGCTCCATCATGTGGATGCGCTCGTGGGTTGAAATGACGTCCTCGCCAATGCTGGCATTGAGTTGCGCGAGCATCTGAATCCGGTCTTGGTCTTGTAGCGCGCGAGTAAAGCGCACGCCCTCGAGGTCGATCAGGCC
>JASDVE010000318.1:0-2727 GCA_041891195.1 Myxococcota bacterium
AGCTTGATGACGTCGAGTTGTTCGTAGAAGATCTTGTGACTTTCTTTGATGTCGCCCCCAAAGCGATCGAACTCGTGCCCTTGGAAGCCGTGGCCGACGCCCCATTCAATGCGGCCTTGCGAAAGGATATCGAGCATGGCGACTTCTTCTGCGACCCGGAGCGGATGCATGAAGGGAAGGATGGTGATCGCGGTGCCGATTTTGATCTTGCTTGTGCGCGCGGCGAGGTTCGCGGCTGTCAAATGGATTGCGGGACCGATGCCGTAACGCGAGAAGTGATGTTCGGCGAGCCATGCGCCGTAGTAGCCCTGGGACTCGGCGCGCGTGAGCTGCTCAAGTTCGTTGTGAAAGGCTTGACTTTGGCTGCGCTCTTCGGGCCATTGCATCAGGCTGAACGCTGAAAAGTTCATGTTATGGGGTGTACCAGATTGGAGATGTCCATGCGCGCTCCTGGATGGTCTTGGGGATCTCCGCGTCGCAGCAAAGTTCGAGGCCGTCGGGGACGTTGCCCGCGTTGCAATCGTCTTTGCTCACCTTGGCTCTGGAACAAACCCAGCTGTTCCATCGACAGCTTGGGTTTTCGATGACCCTTGCGTAGTAGAAAGCAGGAACCTTGGGGTCGAATACCGGGTCTCGCCACACTTGGCAAAGTTCGTCGTAACCCGTGTTGTGGGGAGTGCAGGTGTCGAGATCGACGCTGGGCTTCGCTTGACCGGGTATTGGCTCTGCGTCGCCAGCGACTTCATAGATCTGCTCGTGGCTTCCGTTTGCGTCAACCCAACCTTTGATGATCTGGACGCGCTGTAAGGAAGTGCTCGGGACCTTTGCGTCGCCTGGGTCGCGGAGAGCCGAGACGAGAAACATTGGTGCTGCCGAGGGTGCCGTCGCGTCGCCGCGGAGTTCGCCGCCCATGGGCACGCCGCCCGCATAGGCCTTTGCGATCAGCGCGGGGTCTGCGCAAAGGTTCGGATCGTAATCGAAACCTCCAAAAAATCTCGTTACGATGCGCGGTCCGCTGGTTCCATACGCCTCACGTCGCTTCATGGCTGCAAATAGGGAAGGGCGCGAATTCTCTTCGGCCCACATCACAGCGAGTCCACCCGGGTTGAAGTCCGGACGGTCGGGGAAAGCAGGAACACCGAACCGTGAACTCGATGAACCGGCCGCGTGTCCTTTGAACTCGTCTTCATCGACCATGCCCGGTGTTGCGAAGTGGGTGTCGGTCGATCCGATCAGGCCGAACTGAAACGGATTGACGCCCAGGCGTTGTTGTTCCACCAAACCAGCAGTCAAGGTTTCTCGTACATACACAAGTGGCTTGGCTGTGAAGGAACTGGGCGGCCGGGCCATGTCTTGCATCCGGGCGTAGGGGAGCGTTTCAAACGCGCAGAGTTCATCCTCCGCGCCGGCACGACATTCGCTGTCGCCCTTGTGCTGGGTGACTTCGACCAACGTTTCGAGCCTTGCGCGAAGGCGTGCTTCTTCAGCGTCGATGCGGCTTCCATCGGGGCGCACCGTTGACCACATGCGGCCGTTGCTGACATTCGAATTGTGCGGGATCGCAATCACGTCGCAGCCGTTTTCGGCCTTCAAACATTCGCGATCCAGCGCGTTCCACAAACCCTCTGCGGTTGGCGTCTCGATGTAGGTGGTCGGAAACGCCTGCGCGACTTCGCTCTTGAAGATGACATTGCGGTGGATGTTGTCCCCCGCTGGCATACCCGTCCATTCGTATCCAACGAAGGTTGTGAAGCTGCACGAGTCGCTTCGATCGTAATGGTTTTCGGCAGCACTTTGCGTGACATCCCATGGACCCTTGGCGACGTCGATGCAGTGCTTGCCCCCTTCGCCGCAAAAAGAGTAACGCTTTGGGCTTTCGCTCGAATAGGTGTTGCCATTGATGAGCGCGTACCCGAGTGCCGGGAAGCGGCGCACGACGCGACAGACGAGCGACTCATGACCTTCGAGCCCTGGGGTTCGGCAGATCTGGGTTTCCCCGAGAAGGTCGCTGTGATCGGTTACGACCGCGAAGTCGAGCGGTCGTCTCAATCTGACGCTTGCTAAGGCGATGTTGTTTTCGTCATAGGGTTGCAGGCCAATCGTCTCTCCCTTCGCGTAGCGGTACGCGTCGTCGGGACCGCCCATCGTGCCTTGTCCCCAGGCATCAAACGAGAACGTGGTGTGGACGTGTGTGTCCCCAAAGAATGGGCGGCGAAGCGGCGCGCGATCGTGACACGGTTCGCGGGTTTCAGCGTGGCTCGTTACCGCGAGCGTCTGCGCGATCAGGAGAATGCATAGCGTTCGAATGGCGCTGCGCATTACGAGAGCACCTCCAGCAGCCCACCGTGCGGCGCGCGACCAAAGGGAGTCGAATAGGGTTCAAAAACGAGCGCCCAGATGAATCCCAGCGCGAAGATCACTGCGGTTGCGAGCCACGCAATACGATCCGGAATGTGGCTTAGCAACTTCGCAACGAACCCTGCGAGCAGCCACGACAAGCCAGACGTCAGTACGCCCCAGCCCACGAAGAGGGCCACCATCAAGCCAACGGGGCCCGCTGCGCCTTCGGCAAAGGCGACAGCTGCGGCGGTCGACCCAAGCAACACATATCGAACGGCTGGAACAAATGCGTCCTGAAAGATCATAAAGGGCCACGGAAAGAGGAACCACAACCCGACGAACCAGAATTGCCGAAGGCGCTTCGAATCCCTCGCTGCAGTCTATCGC
>JASDVE010000319.1:0-12036 GCA_041891195.1 Myxococcota bacterium
GGATATCTAACACGACTCGTCAGTCAGACGCCTGTTTGAATGGAGTCTAGCGATCCTTCTTCGACCCAAGGTGAGGTTTGCTATCTCATGGGCGCCCGCGAGGTCGCCTATCCCATATCCCATGTGGCCCCATCGTCACCGAATCACGGAGTTACGCCTTGAGCGATCCGGCACCGCACCACGTGAGTACCCAGGACAAAATCGACGCATTCCTCGCCCAGCACGTGAAGGCTTGGGTGACGTTCGTCATGAAACATGCGCGTATGTTCGTGCTGTTGATCCTTGTCACAACCATTGCACTGCTTGGTTACGCGATCGAAAACCTCAAGATCAACTCTGACAACGTCAGTCTGATCTCGAAGGAACTCCCCGCGCGCATCAACCACGAAGAATTCGCCAAGCAGTTCCCGAACCTCGACAATGCACTGTTCGTCGTCGTCGATGCCAAAACACCCGAACTTTCTCGCCAGGCAGCGATCAAGCTTGCGCACAAGATGCGAAGGCGTTCCGATTTTTTCACCGACGTCTACATGCCTGGCGGTGGCAGCTTCTTCGAAGAAAACGGCTTGCTCTATCAAAGCCCGGATCAGCTTGACATCTTCGCCGACCAAATGGCGCAAGTGCAGCCGCTGATCGCATCCCTGGAAGCGGAGCCGAGCCTCGCCAACATCACCACGCTGATCACCACGGGTCTTGAAGCCGCCCAGGAAGAGGGGATCGGTATCGAAAACTGGCCCGCAGTCCTAGAACGCTTCGGCGCGGCAACCCTTGCCGTGTTTACTGAATTTCCGGTCGCCATCTCATGGGAAGAAATGTTGCTGCAGGGTTCAACGATCGAATCGGTTACCCGTCGCGTCATCGTTGTTCACCCCGTGCTCGACTTCAAAAATGTCTTCTCCGCCTCCGCCCCGATGGCGATGATCCACAAGATGTCAGAAGAGCTGCAGTTCACGGCCGAAGAAGGCGTCTTGGTTCGCATCACGGGCAACCCCGCGCTCAACTATGAAGAAATGATTGGCATCGTGTGGGAGATCGGTGCCGGTGGCGTGTTCTGCTTCTTTGTCGTCACCGTGGTGCTCTACTACGGACTGCGCTCGGTGCCGCTTGTGATCGGTGTCGTGGTCGCACTGCTAACCGGCTTGATCTGGACTGGCGCATTTGCCGCCGCGGCAATCGGTCACCTCAACATCGTGTCGATGGCGTTCGCGGTGTTGTTCATCGGCCTCGGCGTCGACTTCGGGATTCACTTGGGCATGCGCTACGGCGACCTGCGTCACCAGGGCCTCGATCACGAAGACGCCATGCGGGCCGCCGCGGAAGGCGTCGGCAGTTCACTTCTGATTTGCTCGGTGACGACCGCGATCGGATTCTTCGTATTCGTCCCGACTCAGTACCTCGGCATCGCGGAACTCGGGCTGATCGCTGGCGCCGGCATGTTCATCATTCTGTTTCAAACCATGACGCTTTTTCCTGCGCTGCTCAGCACCTGGCTCACGGTTTCGCAAGAGTCGGTCGCAAACGCGTCGTTCCGTTTCAAACACGCCTGGTGGCGCCCCCTCGATAAACACAGCGGCGCGATCGTGGTCCTCGGCCTCGCAATGGGCGCGGTTTCTCTCTTTGCGTTTCCGTATCTGCGCTTTGATCCAAACGTGATCAACATGCGAAACCCGGACACGGTGTCGGTGCAAGCGTTTGACGACTTGCTCACCCAAGCTGGTACGGCTTCACCATGGTTCGTCAATTCCGTGGCGGACAACCTGGACATTGCAGCCGAACGGGCGAAGAAGTTTTCCGCCCTTGAAGAGGTAAGCCAGACCCTGATCTTGAGTGACTTCATCCCCACCGAGCAAGAAGAGAAGCTCGAGATCTTGGCAGATCTCGCCTTCATGCTCGAAACACCCATGGTCGCGGGAACACCGAACGCGTCGGTTCCAATCGAGGAGCAGGTCGAAGCCATTCGAAAGCTCCATGCATTCCTGGTTTCGGCCGCGACCGCGATCGAAGCTTCAACGCCACTCACCAAAAGCATGGGCATACTCGACGAACAATGGGAGATCTTTCTTGCAAGAGTCGAGCAGGACGAAAGCCCTCACGACGCGCTTTCGAGCCTCGAATTGATTTTGCTTTCGAACCTGCCCGACCAAATTTCGCGTTTGCGAAAGTCGATCAACACCCAGGGCATCGAAGCCAAGGACCTGCCAAAGGGCTTGGTCAACCGCATGACGAGCCACGAGGGAAAGACACGCATCCAAGTCTTCCCGGCGGAAACGATGCAGACCGAAGAATCGTTTACCCGATTCGTCAGAGCGGTCATGGAAGTCGACCCCAAGGCAGCGGGCGTAGCGATCAACCTGGTTCAGTTCGCCGGAGCCATTCGCGATTCGTTCCGGCAGGCACTGATTTCCGCGGTTTTGGTGATCTGGCTGCTGCTCTGGATCCTTTGGCGCCGACCCGCCCCGGTACTGCTCGCCACGGCGCCGCTTTTGCTCGGTTCGCTACTCACATGCGCCATGATGGCGATCCTCGACCTTCCGTTCCAGTTCGCCAACGTGATCGTGATCCCTCTGCTCTTGGGCATCGGAGTCGACAGCGGCATCCACCTCGTGCATCGAGCCGAAAATTTGAAAGACGCCGACGACGAATTGATGGGAACGACAACCGCACGGGCAGTGCTGTTCAGCGCATTCACGACCACCATCAGCTTTGGCACCCTCGCCTTTTCAGGGCACCGTGGAATTTCGAGCCTCGGAGTTCTATTGGCAGGCGGAATGGTGCTCACGGTCTTCACCAACCTGATCATTCTTCCCGCGCTACTCAACTACCGACGTAGCCGGGGACAGAGCGTCTGACCCTTCGAAGGATACTCACCATGCAGGCGCTCTACTGGAACGGGAAGCAAGCACGAGTCACCGAGCAACCGAACCCCGAGGCATCGGAGCACGCGGTGGTGCGGGTTTCGCTTGCGGGCGTATGCGCGACCGACCTCGAAATCACCCGCGGTTACATGGACTACCGCGGTGTGCTGGGCCATGAATTCGTTGGCCATGTGGAGTCCGGGCCAGAAGACTGGCAGGGAGCGCGGGTCGTCGCCGAAATCAATAACGCATGCCGCAAATGCAACTCATGCCTGCGCGGCCTTGAGCGCCACTGTCCAAACCGAACCGTAACCGGGATCCTCAACGCCAACGGAGCCTTCGCTGAACGAATTGCGGTGCCGGTCGAAAACCTTCACCGCGTACCTGACAGCGTAAGTAACGAGGCCGCGGTCTTTACGGAACCACTCGCCGCCGCCTTCGAGATCCTCGAACAAGTCGACGTTCAACAAGACGACCGCTGTCTGGTGTTCGGGGACGGCCGCCTCGGTCTTTTGATTAGCCAAGTGCTTCACACCACCGGGGCTCACGTGACGACGATCGGCAAGCATTCGGAAAAACTCGCGCTGCTCGAGGTACAGGGAATCGAAACTCAACTTCTTTCCAGCTGGGAAGCGAGTCCCCGGCAAGCCGACATTGTTGTTGAAGCCACGGGAAACGCATCGGGGTTTGCCCGAGCTGTGTCGGCAACGCGCCCGCGCGGAACGCTCGTCCTAAAGAGCACGGTGGCGGACTCGCCACCCATCGACCTCGCGCCGCTGGTGATCAACGAAATTACAGTGGTGGGTTCGCGCTGCGGACCGTTCGCACCGGCGCTCGACGCGCTCGCGCGAGGAACCGTAAGTGTCGAACCCTTGATCGCGGCGCGCTACCCGCTTGCCGAGGGCGAGCAGGCGCTTGTGAAGGCGGGGGAAGCGGGGGTGCTCAAGGTCTTGATCGATTGCTCGGGGTAGTACGCTCGTCGTTCCGGAGCTACGTCGTCTTCGCCGGCGTTCTCGACTACGACTGACTTTCCAAGCTTTGATGTATCGAAGCAAGTAGTTCCTGCGCGATATCCGGTGCAAGGCTGCCCTGCTTCCACCCTACCCCTAAGCCGCTGTCCGAAAATTTTGGGATGATGTGGAAGTGCACGTGGAACACCGCCTGATGAGCAGACGCTCCGTTGTTCTGCAAAATGTTGTAATCGTCCGCACCGCTCGCCGCCATGACGGCTCGGCATAGACGCGGGAGCGCTCTTCCGATCGCGGCCGAACTTTCGTCGCTCAATTCGTGCAACTTTGCCTTAGCTTCCCGAGGGATCACCAAGGCGTGGCCGCGTGAAATCGGATTGATGTCCAGGAAGCTGTAGACGTGTTCGTCTTCGTAGATTTTGTACGACGGGATGTCGCCCGAAAGTATTTTGTCAAAGATTGAACCCATCTTCGTCGGCTCCTGTTCTGCTGGTCGATGTGCTGGTCGATACAGCGATCGGCACGTGTGGCTATGAAACTTTTGAATCGTGACGCGCAATGAACGCGAGTATGTTGGCGCGCATTTCCTGACAGGCGGGGCGTGAGCTGAAGTTGAAGAAACCGTGAGGCTGATCTTCGAAAATATCCGTCACCACTTCGTTGCTGCTGTCCGCGATGCGTTTCGAAAAAATCTTGGTCGATTCGCAAAGCGGGTCCGCGGTACCGACGGAGAGATAGCAGGGCGGTAGTGTGCTGAACTCTAGATCCATCGGGGTAATCGCGAGCTTCGGCGAAACTTCATCTAGAAACGCCGCCTCGCCGCCATACGATTGCAGCATTGCCTTGCCACCGGGGAATTCGTTCTTGATCCAAGACAGCCTGTCCAACACCCCGTAAATAGAAACGATGCTCGAACAGGAAACCGCGGTTCCGAGCTCAGCGTCCTCATCTACGTCACGAACCAGTTCAGGGTTATGGCTTAGAACGCCAAGCATCGCGACGAGATTGCCACCCGCAGAGTCACCCATGAAATGCGCTGAAGTGGATCCGGGGTGGTTTTCGCGAATCCATTGCAGGGCGCGCAGTAGCGATCGCAGAATACCCGGGTGCGGGTTCTCCGGCGCCATGGGATATTCGACATTAAAGACCGGATGACCCTGGTCGGCGAGAAAGTAAAGATCCCCCCGATAGAGTTCCTTCTTGCCAGCGACCCAACCGCCGCCATGGATGTACACGACGGGGTCGCGTTCGGGGCTGCCCGGTTTACGCGGGGTGAATTCGAGCGTTTCTTCCGGATGGCTCCCGTATTTGTGATGGGTGACCGGGCCGGGCGCCGGTGGTTTCGGCCGTAGCGGCACGCTGAGTTTGAAGATGAACATCAACGCTCGAAGTGCCCAGACTTGCAGTCGGTAAGTAAACGGGATTCGGCGGGGACGAATGGGGGACGCCATGGGGGTGCAACTCCTCGGATGGGTTTCGGCAGGACCACCGATCGCGAGGCGCGTTCGGCAGCTATTTCAAGAAAATGTGAAGGTAACGCGGTACGAATGTAGGATCACCCGCGTTCTCTACCAGCCTAGACCGATAGACGCGCTCGAGATGTCGGTCGAAGAAAGATCGGAGCTGGCCCCGAAGGTTCTGACCCGCAAGCTGTAACCAAGGGGTGCTGCGGCAACAGCCACGCCGCCCTTGATGAAGTTGCGACGTTTCACCGAAGCAGTCGCTCGCGCAACGCTTCTAGCCGAGGCTTCGTGAGGAACATGGCCTCCTCCAGGTAGCGATCCACTGTTCCATATCCGTCGCGAATGGCTTCGAACGCAGCGCCGAGGTACTCACGTCGCACACTCAAAATCGGCTTAACGGCTTCGAGATCGATGGGCTGGGTCGTCGTCTCCATGAAGTTCCGAACCAGCTGCTCGACTCGCCCGCTGGTATAGAACCCCGTCAGCATGTAGTCCCACATGACGGTCTTTTCTGGCACGCCCAACGCAAGCAGGATCAACGCCGAGCCCACACCCGTGCGATCTTTGCCCGCGGTGCAGTGGAACAAGAGCGGCACCGAATCTTCGCGTTCGAGTCGAGCGAATAGCTCCCGGTATTGATCGAGGGCCTGGGTCGCCATGTGGCGGTTGCCGTCGATGAGCAACTGACCAAAGTCGAGACCGTCGGGATTGCCGTTCATGATCGCGGCTTGGATCTCGCCGGGCATGAGTGCGGTCCCCATAATGTCCGGGTTAATTTGGACCGGCGGGTCATTGGCCGGTACCCGGTTGGGCTGCTTGGCGATCTCTTCTTGCGCTCGGAAATCACAAATAAGACGAATGCCGAGATTCTCCATGTAGCGAAGGTCGCCTTCGGTCAGTTCCGAAAGATGGTCTGACCGATAGATCTTTCCCCAATGCACGTGTCGCCCGTCTTCGGTTTCGTAGCCGCCGAGATCGCGAAAATTGTGAGCCCCCTCGAAGGCGATTCGTCTCTCGCCGATCACACGGCCTGCGGTCTCGTCTCCGATGACGAGTTCAAAAAAATAACGAGTGCCGGGTGCAAGGCTTCCGACCACGCACTCGCCGTCCGAAAGCACGCCTACGCTGTTGATCTTTTCGATCTGATAGGGCTGCGTGCCCACGTAGACATTCACCGAAACGTCTGCGGGAGCATTGTCCCAACGGATCTTGATTTCGCGCTCACCGGCTCGTTCGGCAATTGGTTTATATGCGTCGATCATTCGGGACCTTTCTCTAAGTGTGCGACGCGAGAATCGTCGAGGCGCGCGCTAGTGTACATTTCCCGCTCACGGTGGAACGATGCGCAGATGGGAGTGCATAAGCGAGATGCCTGGAAGACAGTCGTTTGGTGCAATTTTCGTCCTGCTCGCGTTTGCGTGCAGCGACGGAGCGTCACCACCAACCGAGCAAGATACCCAGCCCCCACCAGGGAACACGGGCGAAGGCCGGTGGGTCGAAGCGAGTTCATCCGCCGACGTAGAAGATGCGGCCGAGCGCGGTCTCATCGATCAACTCGTCGCGATCGGCTACTTGCAGGGCTCGCGCGACACCCGCGACCGCGGTGTCACGATCCACGATCCAACCCGCGCCCATGCGGGACTTAATCTTTACAGCTCGGGCCACGCCCCCGAAGCCATCTTGATGGACATGAACGGCAAGCTCGTTCATCGCTGGCACTTTCCATATGAACAAGCCTACGGCCTGCTCGAAAAACCCAACAGCAATGCACAGTGGTGGCGGCGCGTCGCGATTTTCGAGAATGGCGACTTGCTCGCGATCTATGAAGGCCTTGGGCTCATCAAGATCGACAAAGACTCTAACCTGATCTGGTCGAGTCCACTGCATGCGCACCATGACCTCGAAGTTCAACCGAACGGCGACATCTACGTTTTAACACGCAAAGCGCATCGCGTGCCGCGAATCGACCCCGAAGCGCCGGTCCTCGAAGACTTCGTCAGCATTTTGAGCGAGCACGGCAAACTGCGCGCCGAAATGTCACTCCTCGAAGCGTTCGAAGGCTCCCGCTTTGCCAACTTGGTTCGCAAAGAGCAGATCAGCGGGAACGGGGACCTCTTCCACACCAATTCCATCACTGTGCTCGACAGTCGCTTCGACAAGAAGAACCGCATCTTTGGCGAGGGCAACATTCTGACCTCGATGAACCGGATGGGCGTGGTCGCAGTCATCAACATACGCCTCGGCCAAGTGGTGTGGGTAAGACGAACCCAACCCATTGGGCAGCACGACCCCCAACTTCTCGGAAACGGCAACATGCTTTTGTTTACGAACAACATGAACGCGCGAAACAACGGCACCGGGGATTCCCGAATCGAAGAGTTCAACCCGGTTAGCAAAGCGTTGGTCTGGACGTACCGCGGCAGCGAAGCGCAGCCCTTTTATTCGAAGTATCTCGGGACTGCGGAGCGACTTCCCAACGGGAACACGTTGATCACGGAGTCTGACGCGGGACGTGCTTTCGAAGTCTTGCCAAGTGGCGAGATCGTGTGGCAGTTCTACAACCCAAACCGAGCCGGAGATGCGGGGGAATTCATCGCAACGCTGCCCGAAGTCATTCGACTCCCCGCAGACTTTCCAACGGATTGGCTACGCCGTAAATCGACCACGCCCAATTAGCTGCCCGCTAGATCCCGAAGTCTGAAGGTTTGGCTTCCAAGAGCTTCGCCACGATCGCAACCTTCTGGTCTTTGCCCTCGAAATCAATTTCGTCGCGTCCCACTTCTTGCATCACGGTTTTGAGCTGCTTTTTCATGTTCGATTTCAACTCGCCACGAAGTGAGTCGTAGACTTTGCTGATCGACCCCGCGCCCTCGCTCATGAGTGCAGTCCCCATCTCGTGCGCGGGGATCGGACTTTCTTCGGCCTGGATCAGCGCAATAAATCGAATGGCAGCAGAGTCCGTATCTACCGCGGGCAGCCGATCTTCCGCGTCGAGCAGCGCCTTCACGCCCGGGTCTCCCGCGCTGGATTCGCGCCATTTGCCCATCAGCTCGTTTCGTACCGTTTGAATCGACTTCGCAAGATCATACGCCTTACCACCGACCCGAAGCGCGTTCCAAGTTCCTTCGTCAATTCGAAGTAGCGCGTCGGCCATCTGGCTCGCGGACTCGTACCGCACCATGCGCTTTTTGTCGGAGATCAAACCGATGTAGGCCTCGAGTTCTTGCCACTGCTGGTCTGCATCGATTCGCTTGGCCGCGCGAACTTCGTCTTCGTCGATCATGCGTCTTGCTTCGATGTATAACGGGTTATTCCACCGGCGAAGCAGGTCCGCTTCGTGCACGGCTGGAAACTTTGACCATTCGAAAACAACTTCCGGTTCAACGGGCTCGGCGGTTTCTTCCGCCTGAAGTTCACTCGCCTCCGGTGCAATGTCCGGGTCACTGAGTTCCGAGGATTTCGCTTCGGCTGTGCGATCTATTTGATCATTTCGGCGCGGTTGTGCCGTCGCCAAGGACGCACTCGCGAACAGCATGGCGATCAACAAGCAAAGTACAACCGCGAACACAGCACCGGACAATTTCGAGCCGCCTGTCTCAGCCTGCGACCATGGCTCCCAATTTTGATTCACGACGCAGAGGTCCTTTCGTTTCTTCGACGCTGCAGTGTCTCAAAATCTTCGTCGGCATGATAAGAAGAGCGTGTCATCGGCGAGCACGAAACCATCAAGAAGCCTTTCGTGTGGGCGATCTCGGCAAAGGCTTCAAACTCTTTCGGTGTCCAATAGCGCTCTACCTTCGCGTGACGCGGCGAAGGTCGTAAATACTGGCCGATTGTAATGAAGTCGATATCTGCAGCGCGCATGTCGTCCATCACCTGCTCGACTTCGTCTTGCTCTTCACCCAAGCCCAACATGATGCCGCTCTTGGTAAAGATATTTGGGTCCTGTTTTTTTACGCGCGCGAGCAAGGCGAGGGAGTGGCTGTAGTTCGCACCCGGACGCACTTGGCGATACAAGCGAGGAACGGTTTCGAGGTTGTGGTTGTACACATCGGGTCGAGCGCGGGTGACGGCTTCGATCGCACCGTCTTTGTTTCGAAAGTCTGGCGTGAGCACTTCGATCGTCGATTCGGGCGACGTCTCGCGAATCGCTTCGATGGACTGAACGAATTGCGATGCGCCGCCGTCCGCGAGATCGTCGCGGTCGACCGACGTAATCACGATATGGCGCAAGCCGAGTTCCGCCGTGGCCTCTGCAAGATGCGCGGGTTCCCCTGGATCGACCAAGTTGGGCTTGCCGGTCTTCACGTTGCAAAACGCACAGGCCCGGGTACAGACATCGCCTAAAATCATCACGGTTGCGTGACGCTTCGCCCAACACTCACCCAGGTTCGGACACGCGGCTTCTTCGCACACTGTATTGAGTTTTTTGCGACGAACGATTTCGCGCGTGCGCTCGGCTTCGGGGTCCGGGCGTGAGCGAAGCTTTACGCGAATCCACGGAGGCTTCGGCAAGGGTCGTTCGGAAATATTTCGAGTGGGTGTCGACATCAAGGGAACCAAGGCTGCAGCTTACCAAAGGCAGCCACGGTTCGGCCCGGGACGCCCGGACTAATCGATCTTCGCGGCCATCAGGCGAGTCAACCGCGCTTCTTGCCGGCGCAGAAGAACCGATTTCCCGCCGGTCACATGGACGAGCCCCGCCTTGGCACCCTTCGGCTTGCTCACGTTCTTGATCGGAACGATGTGGACTTGGGCCGAGCCTGCGTTCTTCTGTTTCGAGTAACGCACGGCGAGTTCGCACGCGTCGAGCAGGGATTCGGAGGGCGGGTCGTCTCGCCCGTCGGTGCGTAGGATGACGTGGCTCCCGGGTGCGCCTTCGACATGAAAAAACAAATCTTTGCCCCGAGCGAGTCGAGTGGTGAGGTGATCATTGCCCTCGTCGCTTCGCCCTACCCAGATCTCAAGACCGTCCGCGCTCAAATACCGTCGTGGAATGAGCTTCGGTGGGACATCACGAAGACGCGCCGGCAGCTTGCTTTTTTCGTCCTGGGGGATCGAGGGTCCCGCCTGGGCAGCCGCGCGTTTTTGCAACATCCGATTTATTTGCGGGTGCGCGGCAATCTTTTCGAGGGCCAGCAGGCTGTCGCCATCCTCGCCAGCCAGCTCGGCCATTCGAGCGATTTGCGCTTCAACGAAAGTCAGCCAATCACGTGCTGCGTCAACCTGACCTCCCGCCTTGGCGAGGCGCCGCAAGAGTTTTTGGTAGCGCTTAAAAGTGGCTTCGAGATTTCCCTTTGCGTTCTTCTTGGGGTCGAGCGGGATCGTGACTTCGTCACCCGTTTCGTAGTCGCGCACTTTGATTTCGGTCTGGCCAGGTGTAATTTGGCCGAGCACGCTCTTTAAAAGTTCACCGTGGCGCGCGTATTCGCTGGCAAAGTCGGCCTCGGAAAGTTCGGCTTCGATCTTTTCGAACCTTCGCCTTGCGTTCTTCACTTCGCGCTTCAGGACCTGTCCGAGTCGTTGCGCGAGATCGGACTGTTCACGCTCGCCGCCCAGTGGCGCGTAGTGAGCTTCGATTGCCTGCAGAAAACTGACCGACGATGCGTCCTGGAAGCGGTCTTCGCCCGGCGCAGGCTTTTGCGACGCGGGGCTCCGGTACCGGTCGCCCATTTTGAGTTCGGGCCGGGTATCCGGGAGCGAACGCAAGGTCGACACGACTTCGCCCTTGCTTCCGAGGATGTACATGTTGCTCCGGTTGCCCATCAGGCAAAGTAGGAGTTCGAATTCGCCCTCGCGTGCGGTCATGCGGATCGCGAGTTGGCGATCGTCGTCTAACAAGCGCGCGCCCTGAATCACGGCCCGCGACAAGTGCGCGCGCAAGTAGCTGGAAAAAGCGGGCGGGCGATCGGGTGCTTTCGGAAGCCGTCCGGTTTCCGAAATCCGCGACAGCTGGTGAGCACAACTCAACCGAAGAAAGCGCTTCCGCCCCTCGTCTGCTTCTGCGTCGCGGCCATACACCGAAAATGCAAGGGTCTGCGCGTCGGGCTGCACCCAGCGCTCAACGCGGTGTCCCCGAAACTCGGTGTCGATGATTTGCGACGCACGGAGAAGCTCTTTCAAACTGAGCATGCGTGCACTGACCTCCGGGATATCGACTGCGGGCGTGCCGTACTTACGACTGGCATTGCGGACAGTAATGAGTTCCACGTTGCGCCACCAGCTTGCGTCGTATCGGCGAATGGCATTCGTAACAGGCTTCACCCGTACGTGCGTACACCCGTCGTTCGTCTTGATAGGCACCGTCGGTGCCATCGGGGGCAATGTAGTCGCTGATGCTCGAGCCCCCGGTTTCGATCGACCGCTTGAGCACCCGCCGAATTTCTGTTGCGATGCCTTCGCACTCTCGACGCGTCATTCCAAGTGCACGCCGCCCCGGGCGGACGCCAGCGTAGAAGAGCGCTTCGTCGGCGTAGATGTTGCCAACCCCCGCGATCACGGACTGGTCTAGGAGCAAAGCCTTGATCGCAGTCTTTCGCTTTCGGGATGCGCCAAAGAGTTTTTCACCGGTGACATCGAGTGCGTCTTCTCCAAGGCGATCGAGACGCTTATTCTGCTCCCCAGGCGCTAGCAACATCACCTTTCCGAATTTTCGCACGTCTCGAAAAAAAACATCGGGTCCGTTGTCGCAAAATTTGAATTGGAGGTGCGTGTGTCGATCGGGTTCAAAAGCGCCTTGCTCTTCTGGGG
>JASDVE010000320.1:0-8628 GCA_041891195.1 Myxococcota bacterium
GCCTTCAAGCAAGCATTCGCAACCAACTTCCCTCCAGCGGCGATGGCCGAGCTTGCCCGAAACCTCGACTAGCCGATGCAACAAACTCAAGCGCGACCGCAAACGATCGTGCGCTTCACGAAAAATACGTTTATGCCTACGGCGCATCAACCGGCGACAAATTTTGACGATCGAGCCCTACGAAGACGTGGGCACCGCTTTATTCAACGCACTTCGGTTCGCGGCCGCAGCAGAAGCCCGACACAACTAAAAATAACGGGGAACCTCGCCGCTCGGGAAAAAACAGACGCACTCCAACGCATGCCGCCGGGAGCGCCCCCGAAGTTCGGTTCAGTCGTCGGACCGGGAGTCTTGCTCTCCGATGCCTTGTTGCGTCAACTTGGAGAGCCTCGCCGTGTGCGCGGCCAAGGTTGACCGATCAGCAAGTAACGCAAGGCTCCGAGGCATTGGGCCATCTCGGATAACGAGAAGCATTCTAAACGCGGCGAGATTGGCGACGCTCAGTTGGTCCGCAAAAAAGTACGGGCGATTTCCAAGGAGCCCCACCAAGTCGTCCATCCGGTGGCCAAGCTTGTCCATGATGTTTCGAACGGAAGCCAATGACGCCATTTCATCTTCCTGGCCGATCCCAAGCTGCCGGTCGACATGTTGATGAATGCGCGAAAGGATTCCGCCCGACGACGCTACGCGATTCCGCTCATTTTCCTCCACCGCGGTCAACCATCGGTTCCAGTAGAAGGCAAAACTGGTGTCAGACCAGTCCGCAAGGCTTTCCTGCTGGTGCCGAGCCTTTGAATACACCCTTAGGTGTAGTCCAACACCGAGGCGATCCAGCCAATTTTCTCAATACCGAACTGCACGTCGATTGACAGCAGTTTCGGTGTTGCCGGGCGGGACCATGATCACACGGCCTTGCTCAACCGGGACATGGACAAGCATGTCCGTCTGCGAAACGGGCGTCGATCCTTTCACCCGATTGAACCGCGCAGAAATACTCATCGTCATGCCATTGAAGCGCCGACGCTTCGCCGGGCTACGGCCTCAGCTGGACTCAGCGAACAGCGCTCTCGCTCTTGAGCTTGGCGAGCGCGTCCTCGGTGACGCCCAATTCGAGAAGAACTTCGTCGGTGTGCTCTCCCAGACGCGGGGCGTGCCGATCAATCGACGCCGGAGAGCGTTCGAAGCGGACGGGGGGCGCCACGTACTGCACGGTTCCGAACCGCGGGTCTTCGTGGGCCACGACACACTGCCGATGTACGGCCTGGGGGTCCACCAGGAAATCGTCGAGCGAATTCACCGGTGCAAAAGGCGCTCCTTCTGATCGTGCCCTTTCCAAAAACAAAGCACTCGGGATCTTCGCGATTTCTTCGGCCAACAGCGGCACCAGTTCAAGCCAATGCGCGAAGCGCTTCACCATCGACTGGAAGCGATCATCGGTCGCGAGGTCTGCGCGCTCGATCACTCGGCAAAGCCCGGCAAATTGATCGTCTTGGATGATCAGCCCGACCACGTAACCGTCGGAGGTTTCCCAGCTACGAAAGAAGTCTTTGCCTGTGCTGACTTCATTGGTCAGCGGCGGGTATGTACGCTCCATCATCGGCTCAGGCAGCGCGAATGCGCTGAACGCGTCGATCATCGCCACTTCAACACGCTGACCTCGGTGCTCTGGATCACGCTCGCGCGCCAAGAGTGCAGCCAACACACCTCCCAACGCCGTCAGTGCCGTCGACTTGTCCGCAACCGCACCCTGAACGAGCTGCGGCGGTCCATCTCCGCCTTGCACCGGCATGAGCCCCACAAGGCCCTGCATGACCTGGTCGTACGCGGGCAGCTCTGCGTAGGGCCCGTCGCTCCCAAAACCATTAATCTTGACGTATACCAGCTTCGGGTTTCGCGCTGCCAGCACTTCGTATCCAAGACCGAGCCGGTTCATCACGTCGGGTCGAAAATTTTCTGCGACGACATCCACTTTCGTAACGAGGTCCAGGATTAAGTCGCGGCCGGCGTCGCTCTTCAGGTCAACTACCACGCTTCGCTTGTTCCGATTGAACTGCGAGAGAAAGCCCGAAAACCCGGGCTCACGAAACGGCGCACCGCTGTAGCGGGAGGGATCACCAAAGGGGGACTCGATCTTGATCACGTCCGCCCCATAGTCGCCCAACGCCTGGGTACACATGGGACCCGAAATGACAGTGGTGAAGTCAAGCACCTTGAGTCCTGCACACGGTCCGGTTGGTAGATCGGTCTTCGAAGGGGTCGTCATGAAGGAGGTCCTATGAAATTGGTCGCGGTCAACGTTGTCCGTTCATCACGAAGTGGATGTGCCCCGGCGCAGTTCACGCACGAGAGTCTCTTTCAACATCCCAAGCTCACGATCACGAGATCGCGCTGGGTTTCCGCCAAGGATCTGCGTTGACGCAAGCCCAGTCAACACCGACACGGTGTAGAGCATGAGTTCCACAGTCTCTTGTTCTGCGGGGTTGCTCTCTGGAAAATATTGGGACCAAATGTGGTGCCATTGCTTGAGCATTTCTCGCTGCCATGGCAGTTCGGTCTCCGCAGGTAGGTTGAGAAGGATCTCAAAGGTCGATTGGTATCGGGCTCCCGAAAAATGTGCCCAGCCTCGATCCACAAACAACCCGGTGCGATGCTCTCGCGACTGGCGTGGGGCCACTTCGCCTAGCTCGTCGGCAAAGTGACTGAAAGACTCTTCCAGCACCGCCATCAAGATGCCGTCCTTGTCTCCGAAATGATGCTGGACCGCTCCCCACGTTACCCCGGCACGCCGGGCAATCTCTGCTGCGGTCGTGCGAGCAAAACCAACGTCGTTAATCACTTCGACGACCGCCGACATCACTCGCTCCCGCATCAGCGCGGTGCGCTCCGCATGGGTGCGGCGTTCGGGGGCGGCCGCGGAACTCATCGACGCCCCTCATCCTCGACACCATACAACCGCGCCATGGACTGCGACACCAACGAACCCACCGGCAACGCAACCCCCGACTTTCGCGCAAGCTGCAGCGCCCAGGCCAGATCCTTTTCGGCGATGTTCATGTGGCCCCGCATCAATGCCTGAAAACCGTCGTCCTTGCGGACTTCGTCCGGAAGTTTGTGACCGGTCAGAAATGTGATCATCATCTCGGTGAGCTGGCCGTTGGATCGTCCCGCTTCTTCAAGGATCTCCTGGGGCAAGCCAATCGCGCGAGCCAACGCCATCGACTCGTACGCCGCGGCCCATTGGATGTACGTAATGAGGTTGATACAGAGCTTGACTTTGGCTCCGTTCCCGAGATCCCCTGCGTGGATGACCGGAACATTGGTCGTCGCTTCGAAATAGGGACCTGCCTTTTCCAGCGCAGCTTCGGAGCCACCAATCAGATAAGTAAGCTCTTTATTTTGCGCACGTGCAGCCCCGCCCGTCACACAGGCGTCCATCACGGCGATGTCGCGTTCACTGGCTTCACGCTCGAGTTGACTCGCGGTTTCAGGCAGGATGGTGCTGTGAATTAAAATGACTCCCCCCGCATTCATTCCCGCGAGCAGTCCGTCTTCTCCAAGCACGACTGCCAGTACGTGGGCATCTTCGGGGACACATATGCCAACGACGTCGGCGTTGGCTCCGACTTCTCTTGGCGAGGATGCCGCCTTCGCGCCGCCGGCGACGAGTTCTTGAACCGGCGCGTCAGCGATGTCATAGACCGTAGTTTCAAAACCCGCCGGTGCGAAGTGCGCTGCGATCGGCTTGCCTTGATTTCCAAGGCCAATAAATCCCACTCGAATCGACATCTCTCACTCCTCAGTTCTCAGCTCTGTTCAAGTCCATTGATTACTTCGGCCACGATGAATCGCGGATTCATATGCCGTTTATTATGTCGATCGACCCTATCACAATTTACCTTGCAAGCGCATGGTAACTTGATTAGCGTCGAGCAGATGATCGAACCCGCATCGTGTTCCCACGAACGCTTTCGTTCGCATGCCCCCTTGGCCGTGCGCCACTATTCCCTACGCCAGCACCCATGCCCGCGGCTACGCCGCGCGCGCAAATAAGGTTTGAAATCATGACTGCCCTGCCCGCCCTTGCGCCTGAGACCCGAAACCTCATTGATGGCGTCCTTTGCGACGCGAGCAATGGAAACACCTTCAACAATTTCAACCCGACCAACGGCGACCTCCTTGGCACCGCGGCAGACGGCACCAAAGACGACATGCTTCGCGCAGTCGAAGCTGCAAGGCGCGCGTTTGATGAAACCGACTGGGCCCATAACCACGACCTCCGCAGTCGCTGCCTCCGCCAACTTTACGAAGGCATGCTGGAGGAGAAAGAACAACTGCGGGCCATCGTCATCGCCGAGGCCGGCGCCTCCATTTCGCTCACCGGCTTTATGCATGTCGACGATCCGATCGAGATGATGTCCTACTGGTCCGACCTCGCGGCCTCTTACAAATACGAATCGCGCATGGCCGACATCCCGTTTGCGGGTCGCCAACAAGGGCGCTTGCTATGCCGGGAACCCGCCGGCGTGGTCGGCGCGATCACACCGTGGAATGTCCCGCTGTATCTCAACATTGCGAAGATCGGTCCCGCCCTGGCATCTGGCTGCAGCCTCATCCTCAAGCCCGCTCCAGACACACCGTGGAGTGCAACCCACCTTGGGAAGATCATCGCTGAAAAGACCGACTTCCCGGCAGGCGTCGTCAACATTGTGGGATCGTCCGATCACCTTCTCGGCGAAATCCTTTCGACGGATCCGCGCATTGATGTGGTGACCTTCACAGGGTCAACCGCAACCGGACGACGCGTAATGGAAAACGCGTCGGCGACCGTGAAGAACGTTTTTCTTGAGCTCGGCGGCAAGAGCGCAAACATCGTACTCGACGACGCCAACTTCGAAGCGGTGCTCCCAGGTGCGGCCATGACGTGTGTGCACGGTGGCCAAGGTTGTGCGATCACGACTCGACTCTTGGTTCCTCGTGCGCGCTACGACGAAGCTCTTGGCATCCTTAAGACTGCATTCGAAAACTGGAACTACGGAGACCCCACCAACCCCGCCAACCTCCAAGGCCCGCAGATCAGCAAGCGCCAGCAAGAACGAGTTCTCGGCTACATCGAGCAGGGCAAGAAAGAAGGTGCGCGTTGTCTCGTCGGTGGCAAGAAGCCCGATGGCGATCTTGGCGACAAAGGCTGCTTCGTTGAACCCACCCTGTTTGTTGACGTCGACCCCAACTCCACCATTGCCCAAGAAGAAATTTTCGGGCCGGTGCTTTGCGTCATTCCATATGACGACGACGACGACGCCGTTCGCATTGCGAACAATTCCGAATACGGACTTTGCGGTGCCATCCAAACCGCGGACGTCGATCGCGGCATCGCGATGGCCCGTCGGATTCGTACCGGGACGATCTCCGTCGCGGGCGCGCAGTGGTTCCATGTCGACACGCCCTTCGGAGGGTACAAGCAGAGTGGCGTGGGGCGCGAAAACGGCGTGATGGGGTTCGAAGAATTCCTTGAGACCAAGATCATCGCAATCCCGGCCGATTCGAAGGTTGGCAAGTGAGTGCCGCGTCCGAGTCGGAACCACAAGCTCCGACGACAACCGCGCATCCCGGTGGTAAGCGACCACCAGTTTTGTCGCGAGGCCTTCCGTTACTCGGGCACCTTGGTGCCCTGCGCAAGAACCCCATCGCACTCTTTCAACGGGTGAGAGACGAACTCGGCGAAATCGGCGAGATCAACTTCGCCGGCAATCGCGTTGTCATGATGATGGGTGAAGAAGCCCAAGAAGCGTTCTTTCGCGGGAGCGACGAACAACTCGACCAGGCCGCCGCATACCCCTTCATGACCCCGGTGTTCGGCGAAGGCGTCGTCTTCGACGGAACCCCCGAGCAGCGAAAGCAGGCGATTCGCAATCAATCGCTTACGGCCAAATTCATGAAGGGCCACGCCGAAACGATTTCGGCCGAAGTCAAGCGCATGATGGACGGCATGGGCGACGAGGGAGAAATCGACGTCCTGGACTTCTTTGCAGAACTCACCATTTACACGTCGAGCGCGTGCCTGATCGGAAAAGAGTTTCGCGAAGAACTGACTCCGGAATACTTCAAGACGTTCTACGAACTTGAGAAAGGCACGGACGCAATTGCATACGTGAACCCGTACCTGCCGCTGCCGGCCTTTCGTGCCCGGGACAAAGCGCGAGTTCGCTTGGTTTCGATGTTGACCGAGGTATTCGAGCGGCGACGCCAAGATCCGGAGAGCACACGCGAGTTGTTCGATGTGCTGCTGACCTTGAAAAATGAGCAAGGCGAACATCGATACAGTATCGACAAAATTACGGGCATGTTTATCTCGCTCATGTTCGCCGGACACCACACCACTTCGGGCACCGCTGCGTGGACACTCATCGAACTGCTCAAACACCCGCAGATCTTGAAAGGCGTAGTGTCGGAACTCGACACGCTCTACGCCGATGGCCGCGAGGTCAGCCACCAGGCCCTACGCGAAATACCCGCACTCGAACATTCTGTCATGGAGGCGCTGCGACTCCACCCTCCCCTCATCATCTTGATGCGCAAAGTTATGTACGACTTTCATTACAAGGGCTGGACGATACCGGCGGGAAAACTTGTCGGCGTGTCGCCTTCGGTTTCAAACCGAATGCCTGAAAACTTCCCCGAGCCCAATCACTATGATCCCAAACGCTATGAACCGGGGCGCGAAGAAGACAAGCAGGCTTTCGCTTGGATCCCATTTGGTGCGGGTCGACATAAATGTGTCGGCAGCGCATTCGCGATGATGCAACTCAAGGCCATCTTCAGCGACTTGCTACGCAACTATGAATTCGAGTTGTGCCAGGCGCAGGACAGCTACAAGAACGACCATTCGAAGATGGTGGTTCAGATTGAGCAGCCCTGCCATGCGCGCTACCGACGACGCACGTCGTCGAACGCCAATGTTGCAGCCACATCCCACAGTGAAGCGAAGCGAGCGCCACTGGCTCCCGGCACATTTCGCGTAAGCGTCGATCTCGATCTCTGCCAAGGCCACGGCGTATGCGCTGAAGAAGCCCCCGAACAGTTCAGCATCAACAAACAGCAAAACAAGGTCGTGCTGGAAAGCGAGACCGCAAGCAGCGAGTTACGCCAAAAGATCGCGCTCGCCGTCCAACATTGCCCAACCCGGGCGCTTAAGATCGAAGACTCATAAGAAGCCACCAAAGGAGAGACACGTGCCTGCATTCCCCCGTGATGAAATGGAAGAAATGGTCAACCGCTGGGTCGCCGCCAACGACGAAGCGGGTCGCACCGGCGATTGGTCGAAGATGAGCAGCTTCTATACCGAAGACGCACTCTACACTTGGAACAACGGACCCAAGTGGGAGTTCGTCGCCAAAGGGCGAAAGCAAATTCACGAATGGGCGTTCGGCTCCGAAATGACGGGCCTGGAACAATGGACCTACCCCTATGTGCGTCGCTTGATCGACGATCAAAAGGGAGAGTTCCTCGGCATTTGGCGTCAGGTCGCGCCGCTTAACGACCCCGAAGGCACGCCCTACGAAATCCATGGCACCGGCGGTAGTTGGTATCGGTATGCCGGAGATTTCAAGTGGAGTTGGCAGCGAGATTTCTTCGATCACGCCAATGCGGGTGCCGTCTTTGGCGCCATGATGAAGAACGATCAGTTGAGCCCGGAGATGCAGGAGCGGATGCAAAAAGGCAGTCGTATGCCGGGCTGGACCAAACGCGCAGACTTCGACTGGTTTTCGACGTTGGAAGACCCGGACGCCTAGAGGCTGAAGTTCAGTCCAACAAAAAATGGACCGCAGCACGTTGAGTATCGGAGATGCCTGTGTCATTGCTCGACAACTACGCCGGAGAGTTCGACCCGAAGGTTGGGCTTGAGAGCTTTTCACGCACTGCCCTTTCACAACTCGGTCGGGAATTCCTGCTCAACGGCCATCTGCAAGACCGGGTCGGCCTGCCGCTTGTCGCCAAGCAGTTTGGCGGCGACGCGTACGTGCAGTTTTCAATCGAAGAATGGATGGGTGCGAGCCCGATTTATTCAAAGCGCATGCAGCGCGCCATGGGCTTTGAAGGCAACGACGTCGGAACTGTCTTCAAAAACATGCAGCTTGAAATTGGAGCTCCTCACCAGTTCATGGACTTCCAGTTTCGGCTCGACCGCCCAGACTACGGCGAATTTTGGCTTTCCCACTGTGGCGCCCTACTCGATGTTGAACCCTTCGGCGAAGAACGCGTCAAGCTCATGTGCCATGACATCGAAGACCCAACCTTTGACGCCACGGCAGCCGCGACGAATCCGTCCATGAAGATGCGGCCCATTCACAGGCCGCCGCGCGTTCCCACGGGTCGCTTTCCGCATTGTCGCTGGTCTGTCTTTATCGGGGACGAAGCCGAAGCCTACGTGCAGCATCCCAATCTCGAGTTGGTTCGCGCGTCCGAAATCGCAAAGATTCAAATCAAGACTCCAAAAGCCGACGCAGAGAAAGGCGGCTGGTCGGATTATTCGGGCAAGTTCGATCCCGGTTTTCAGCTCGAAGATTTTTCTCATTCGGCACTCGTCATCGTCTGCCAAGAGTTCGCGGTCCAGAGCCACCTGCTCGCACG
>JASDVE010000320.1:8638-12030 GCA_041891195.1 Myxococcota bacterium
GTGGACCGGTATTGCTGCACTCACCGCCGAACGCCTGTCGAAGCTCCTTAAGATCGAGGGAGACGACATCCAAGACGTCGCCAAGATCTTTCAAATACATCCCTGCTTTTATCCGCGTACGTACGTCGACCTTCGTGTCGAAATTACTGGACCCCAAAGCGCGCGCATCTCAATCAACGACTGCCCCGCTCTCAACGAAGGCGACGCGCACTCGTGGTTCGCGACCTTGGGCGAAAGTACGCACCCGGCTCTCGATGCCATCGCCGGTGCGATCAATCCCCGCGCGCGTTGCCACCCCATTCCAAGCCAAGGCAAAGCGCGACTCGCCTGGGAACTCGTCGTCGACCCGACATCGACACCGCAACTCCCCCCGCAAGAACTCAACCTCGCAAAAATTAGCCGCGGCGCGACTTTCGAGTTCGAACAGCGCCGTACCTTACGCATGCGCAAGCACTGATGCAGACACTGGTAACTGGCGCGACCGGATTCATTGGCTTCCACACCGCGAGAAGACTGCGTGAGTGTGGGCACGATGTACGCGTGTTGGTACGCGACAAAGAGAAGGCTATGCGCGTTCTCGGTCCCATTGGCATCAACGAAGATGCGATCGTGGTTGGAGACATGACCGACGCTGACGCGGTAGAAGCCGCACTCGTCGGTTGCGACAGTGTCGTGCACGCAGCTGCAGGGGTTTCGGTTACGACCGGGCAAACTGATTTCGCTGCGAACCTGCGCGGCACCGAAACGGTTATTGGGCGCGCATGCGGACATGGGCTCTACACCATTTTCGTTTCGAGCGTGATGGCGATCTTCACCTCGAAAGCACCGATGACCGGCGATTCCCCGCTGGTCCGAAGTAAAACCCATTACGGTCGGTCAAAGACCGAGTGCGACGCCTGGGTTCGCGATCGGCAGGCGACGGGTGCATCAGTTGCCATCGTGTACCCCCCTGGTGTCGTCGGCCCGGACGACCCAGGCTTCAGTGAGTCGGTGAAAGCCTACCGCGCATTTTTGCGCGGCACCCTCAAGAGTGAGGGCGGCAATCAGCTCGTGGATGCCCGCGACCTTGCCCAACTCTTTGTTCGGATGCTCGAAGAAAAAACGCCCGGTCGCATCATCGCGGGCGGACATTTTTTCGATTGGGATCAGTTCACAACGATGCTCGAAACCGCAACCGGAGCTCGCATATCCCGGATCACCGCCCCCGGATGGGTGCTTCGCTTTGCCGCACGCGCCATGGATGTGATCGGAAAGCTGACAGGCAAGCCAATGCCAATGACTGGAGAAGGCATCGAGATCGCCACTCGGTTTGCTCCGATGCATGACTCGCGCCAGGTCGCGGAACTCGGCGTCGCATGGCGTCCCGCCGTGGAGACCGTCGCCGACCTCTTCCGTTGGTACGTCGATGCCGAAAGACTTCCGCCGAAAACGGTTCCGGCACTCTTCCCCGTCGACTGACCGCAAGCGCACACATTTCGCATCTTGACTCCCGGTTGAGACGCACAACAAAGGGACAAGTCTTGGACTTCTGCATCGCGGTCGCGTACAACGACCCCAATCATCTCTGCGACATCGCACGGACTGCAGAAGAAGCGGGCTTCGGCGGCATCATTATTTCCGACCACATCATCTATCCGGGCAAACTCGAAACGAAATATCCCTATACGTCGCATGGACGACCACGCTGGGAAGTTTCCACACCATGGCCGGACCCCATGGTGGCGGTCGGCGCGATGAGCGCCGTCACGGAACGCATTCGATTCATCTGCAGCATCTACCTTCTCGCCCTGCGGCATCCGGTCCTCGCGGCGAAGAGTATTTCCACTGCGGCCGTCATGTCGAATAACCGCCTGACCCTAGGCGTCGGCGCCGGCTGGATGCGAGAAGAGTTCGACCTCATTGGCCCAGACTTCAAGACCCGAGGCAAACGCCTCAACGAAGCGATCACGGTGCTCCGCCGTGTTCTCGAAGGCGGCATGGTCGAGCACCACGGTGAATTCTTCAATTTCGACGCCGTCGAGATGAGCCCGATCCCAACCAAGCCTCTCCCGATCTACGGCGGTGGCATTTCGCAGCCGGCGTTGCGGCGCGCTGCGACCCTATGTGACGGCTGGGCGTCCGAAATTCAAACCACCGAAGAACTCACTCAAATTCAAGCTGACCTCGCTCGCTTTCGAGACGACTCCCCCTTGGCGGGCAAACCCTTTGGCATCTGCGCAGCACTGCGAGATGTCTTCGACACTGACGGCTACAAAGCCATGCGCGACCAAGGGGTCACCGAACTCATCACCGTCCCATGGCTCTTCTACGGAGACGGCAATCAAAGCTGCGAACAAAAGTGCGATGGGATTCGACGCTTCGCGGACGACGTCATTTCGCACCTCTAGGAAGCGGCCCGGCAGACTCCTAGACTTCCTTCGACGACCCGGGTAACAACGCAAGGCCAGCCCAGCGGCTACGTCACTTCTCATTTCAAAAGAACCGGAGAGAACATGACCACCCATGGAATCGAAACCGTAACCGGCAACATCGTTCCCGACGCGCTCGGCAAAACCCTTATGCACGAGCACCTCTTGATCGGCTATCCCGGCGCTGAAGCCGACACCCTGAACCCCGGGCCTAATCGCGAAGAGCGAATCGCGCAGTGCGTCGACCGTATTGAAGAGATCAAAGCTCTTGGCTTTACCTCACTCCTCGATCCATGTCCTTCCGACCTCGGGCGAGACGTAGAGCTGATGGCGACCGTTTCTCAGAAGACGGGCTTCCAGATCATCTGCGCGACAGGCTTGTACAAACAGGCCGAAGGTGGGCATCCTTACTGGCACGTGCGGAGCGCGTTTGGATCACAAGTCAACGCGATGGCCGACATGTTCATCAAGGAGATCACCGAAGGCGTCGCGGACACAGGCGTGCGTGCCGGCATCATTAAAGTTGCGACCGGCAAAGGCGAGATAACCGATTACGAACGGACCATCTTCGAAGCGGCCGCCAAGGCCTCAGTTGAGACCGGAGCGCCGATCACAACCCACACCGACCACGGAACCATGGGGGATGTTCAGCAAGAAATCCTCACATCTGCCGGAGTCGCGCCCAACCGCATCGTGATCGGACATTCATGTGGCACAACAGACCACGACTATCATATGAAGATCGCGCGCGGCGGTTCGTATTTGGGCTTCGACCGTTTTGGGATCAATGCTCTGCAGCCTGACGACGATCGTGTCGCCGCCCTCGCCCGGGCGATCCAAGCAGGCGCGGGCGATCGGATCGTAGTTTCACACGATTCCGTTTGGTGTTGGACAGGGCAGCCCTTCCCGCCCGCGGCCTATGAAGCCATGACTCAAGAATGGAATCCGTCACATTTTTCGAAGCGCATCGTGCCCAAGCTCAAA
>JASDVE010000321.1:0-11990 GCA_041891195.1 Myxococcota bacterium
TCAGTTGGGCGCCGTAGCAGATGCCAAGGATGGGCATGTCTCTTTCAAGTGCGTGGTGCAAGAGTGCGCGATCGAATGCAAGCTGCTCGTCGGTCGTCGCGAGGTGCGGGTACGTGTCGCGGGTGAGCCCGGGAGGGACGAAGTCGTCACCGCCGGGTAGGAGCAAACCATCGATGCGCTCGATCAACGCCTCAGGGTCCGCTTGGATCGGAAGATGAAACGACGTCCCGCCGGCGCTGCTCACGGCACGCGAATACGCGATGTCGTTGTACAGATACTGCCTTCCCGGTCGAATGCGGCCGCCGGCATCGTGGCATTCAGGAATTCCGATTGCGGGTTTCACGGCTGCGAGTATAGGCCCGAGGTTACGCGCTCGACGAAACTTTCTCGCGGCAGGTCGAATAGGGTGCCCGGACGAACCACATGGGGCAACCTAGGGCGATGGCGAAGGTTTTGATCGCGGGTTGTGGTTATGTGGGTTGCGCACTGGGGACGATGCTTGTCGCAGACGGGCACGAAGTGTTCGGGTTGCGGCGAAGTCCAGATGCTCTTCCGCCGGGCATCAAGCTTGTAAAGGCTGATCTCACTTTGCCGGAGACCCTTGGCGCCGTGCCGTCTGGAGTCGACACTATTTTTTATACGGCGGCTGCATCGGGCAGCACCGAAGAGGGTTATCGCGAGGCCTACGTCGACGGCATGGGGCGGTTGTTGCATGCGCTATCCGAACTTGGTGAGCGGCCAAAACGGATCTTCTTTACTTCGAGTACCTCGGTCTATGAACAGAGGCGCGGTGAATGGGTAGACGAAGAATCCCACGCCGGGCCGAGCAGCTTTCGCGGTGACATCATGTTGCTTACCGAACGTCTGATGCTCGCCGGTTCGATTCCTGGCACGGTGGTTCGTTTCGGCGGGATCTACGGTCCCGGGCGCGAGCGGCTCGTGCGCGCGGTGAAGGACGGTAAGGTCGCGGTGCGAAACGACGAGACTCATTTTACGAACCGCATTCATCGAGACGACGCGGCAGGCTGCTTGCGTTATTTGATGGGGCAGGATGAGCTCAACGACATTTACCTGGGTGTCGACCACGAAGCCGCAGAAGAATCGGTTGTCTTGGGTTGGCTCG
This sequence comes from Myxococcota bacterium, assembly GCA_041891195.1. GTDB lineage: Bacteria > Myxococcota_A > UBA9160 > UBA9160 > UBA4427 > DUBZ01. The sequence goes on from JASDVE010000321.1 coordinate 1,124, forward strand.
CGGACCGCATGGGCGTCAAGCTTCCCGAACCCGATCCGGAAAACTCGCTCGCCAAAGTACGTCGTGCCGGGAGCAAGCGCTGTCGCAACGACCGTTTGACGGCGGCCGGCTATCGTTTTCAGTACCCGACCTTCCGCGAAGGCTATGAGATGATCATCCGCGGAATGTCTGAAGGTTCGTAACTGCGATGCTCGGGCGCGTGTGGCGTTGAAGCCGTACTCCAACGAGAGATCTTCTTCCGGTCCTAACTAGAACCGCAAATCGAAGGGTTCTTCGTGCCCCGCTTCCCAAACCACGCCGCGACCGCGCTCACGATGCCGGGCGCCGTCTACTCTCCGTTCGCGGATCGCATGCACGACCATCCCGGGCCGCTGTACCCGCTCCATGTCGGTGATACCTGGATGGAACCTTTCGACGGCGGGCGCATGCAAGACCTTCGCGTCGCAGATCATCCGGGAATGCACCGTTACTGCGACACCCGAGGCGTCCCGGAGCTTGTCGATGCACTCGTGGACAAGGTGCAGTCGCGCAATGGCTTGGCCTGTGAGCGCGACAACATTTTGGTGTGCGCGGGTGCAACCGGGGCGCTTGCATGTGCTGCCGGTGCGCTGGTTCAGCCGGGTGACGAGGTTCTAATTCTTGCACCGTTTTGGCCATTAATTCGAGGCATCGTTCAGGCCTTTGGCGGAGTCCCGGTTGAGGTTCCATTTTACGATCGGGTCGACACAGTGGAGGCTGCGCTCGAATCCGTCCGCGCAAAGACCACCAGTCGAACGGTTGCGCTCTATGTCTCAACACCGTCGAACCCAACGGGGCGGGTTCTTCCGGAAGCTTGGCTCACCGCGCTCGCGGAGTTTGTCCAAGCAGAAAACCTCTGGTTGCTCTCCGATGAAGTTTATGAAGATTTTATTTTTCGCGGTGAGCATTTTTCTATGGGCCGGGTGGCGCCCGAACGAACTCTTACGACGTTTTCATTTTCGAAGTCCTATGGCATGGCGGGGAATCGCTGTGGATACATGGTTGGACCCGCTGAAGCGATCGATCAATCCCGAAAGATCGGAACCCACACGTTCTATGGCGCTCCAACTTCTGGGCAGCTTGCCGCGCTGCGGGCACTTTCGGATGGCGCGCCGTGGCAAGACAATGCTCGTGAGAGTTAGCGCGCCGCCTCCAAGAACGCCGCCGCAGCATTGGGCGTGCCGGAGCCGGAGGGATCGACGTTCTTCTTTCTCAACGTCGCCCACAAACTCGACGGCCGTGGAATGAAGGGTTTTCTAGAAGACTGTTTTGAAGACGGCGTGCTCGTTGCCCCCGGACTCTCGAGCGGGAACGACTATGGTACGTGGGTTCGTCTTTGTTACACCGCGATGCCCCCCGATGAAACCGCTGCCGCGGTTGCGCTGCTGGCGAAGCGGGTTCGTTAGCCCACCTCCTACCTCCTACCTCCCACCTCCTACCTCCCACCTCCCACGGCCCGGCCACGGGTCGGTGGGTCGAGTTTCGGATTGGCATGATCGTTCACCGCAGCAATCGAACCGAAGCGCTGATCGCCGAATTGGCAGGTGTCGTGGGCGCGCCGGGTCTGGGTGCATTTTCCAAAGAAGTCCTGGTCGTGCAGGGGCGCGGCATGGAGCGCTGGCTCTGTATGCAGCTGGCCGACCGCTTGGGTATCTGGGCGAATCCCGAGGTGCTGAAGCCGCGCGGGTTTCTTGAGTCGGTGTTCAATCAGGTGCTCGAAAGCGAGATCAACCCCGCATACGACAGTGAAAGTCTGCTGTGGGCGATCGCTGATTTGTTGCCCGACCTCGTCGTCAACGATGAGTTCGCATCCATTCGGCGGTATCTCGCGAAAGACGACGATGGTCGTCGACGTATCCAGCTATCCCACCAGATCGCAATCACCTTCGACGAATACATGGCTCATCGTCCGGAGATGATGCTGAAGTGGTTAAACGCGGACCGCACCGAATTCGACGACCGCGATGAACCTTGGCAAGCGATGTTGTGGCGCGCGCTCACCAAGCGTCTCGGCGGCGATCATCTTGCGGGGCGCGCGGGTGCGCTGCTTGATCGTTTGAACCGTGGCCCATTGCCTAAAGGTTGCCTTCCTCAGCGCGTTTCAATTTTTGGCGTGTCATCGCTTCCGCGCTTGTATCTCGACCTTTACACGGCACTGTCCGAACACCTCGAACTACATCTATTTATCCTGAGCCCGACGCGCGAGTACTGGGCGGACATCGCAACCCCTCACGAGGTGCGGCGTGAGCTGCGCCGAGACCACGATCAAGACGAAGCCTCGTTGCATCTCGATGAAGCGCCTTCGCTTCTCGCATCGCTCGGTCGGCTTGGGCGCGACTTTCACCGCATGATTGAAGAAGACGGAAGCTACGCGGAAACGTCCGGAGACTTGTATTGCGAACCCTTGGACGAGGGAAGCTCGATGCTCGCGGTTCTGCAGAGCGACATCTTGAACCTTCGTGGCGCGCAGGACGATGCCACGTTGCGCCGTTCAATTGACGATGGTGACCGGTCGGTTCGTGTGCACTCGTGCCATGGCCCTATGCGCGAAGTCGAAGTGCTGTGCGAAGAGCTTATATCGAGTTTTGAGGCGGACCCGACTCTTGAACCTCAGGACATTATCGTGATGACGCCGAGTGTTCGCACCTACGCGCCCTACATCGAAGCGGTGTTCGGAACGCGAACCAACAAGGGAACCTCGGTGCGGGATGGCGAAGGCGCGATTCCGTATCGCATCGCGGACCGTTGGCCCCAGCCGGGCGACCAAGTCGTCGATGCATTTGCGCGAGGGCTCGACTTCGTTGGAAGCCGCTTCAGTGTAAGTGATGCCCTCGACTTACTCGACGTCGATTGCATTCGAGAGCGTTTCGAGTTTGAGCCGGCCGACCTTCCGAAGGTGCGCGCTTGGATCGTCGAAGCGGGTGTACGATGGGGTGTCGACGCCGAGCATCGTGAAGCCAACGATGTCCCCGGAAACAGTGCGAACACATGGCAGTTTGGTTTGGATCGGCTGCTGCTTGGCTACGCGTTGGAGGACGACCATCACAGTGTGTTTCAGGGTGCACGTCCTGTTGCCGGAGTCGAAGGGCAGAACGCAGAGGTACTCGGGCGCGTTCTTGCATTTATTCACTTTTTGTCTGCACAGCGTGAGACCCTCGCCGCCCCGCGCTCGCTTCAAGCATGGCGCGAAGCGTTACTGAACTTCCTAGCGGGTTTGGTGGTTTACCGGGATGAAACTCAAGAACAACATCAAACGATTCGCAGCGCGCTCGACAAGCTCATGCTCCGCGGCGCGCAGGCTAACTTCGAAGGCGACGTCAGCCTCACTTCGGTTCGCGAACAGCTCGACCGCAACCTCGAACTCGCTCATGCGGCGAGCGGCTTTCTCACGGGGGGGGTGACGTTTTGTGAACTCGTTCCCATGCGGAGTATTCCGTTTCGTGTCGTTTGTTTGCTTGGTATGAACGACGACGAGTTTCCACGGATTCGTCACGCGCTCGGGTTCGATTTGATTGCCAAGAAGCGCAGGGTTGGGGACCGCACTGCGCGGGAAGACGATCGCTATCTATTCCTCGAAGCGATTTTGAGTGCACGCCAGCAACTCATGATCTCGTTCGTCGGGCAGAGCATCAAGGATGGCGCCGAGCTTCCCCCTTCGGCGGTGGTGAGTGAGCTGCTCGACACTTTGAATGAAACGTTTGAATTTGCGGGCACAGGTGAACGTGATGTGCGGGATGCGATGGTGCTCACGCATCCCTTGCAACCCTACGGCGGGCGTTACTTTGATAGGTCGGGAACATTGGAATTCGAAGTTCATTCAGCGCGCTATTGCGAGGCAGCCAACCTGCTCGCGTCACCACGCGAGAAAGAATCTTTGTTCTTGGATCGTGCAATCGAGTTGCGGCCGCTGTCCGCAGAGGAAGTCACGTTTGTCGAACTCGAAGACCTGCTCAATTTCTTCCAACATCCTGCACGAAATTTCATGCGCAGCACGCTACAGATTTCATTACACGGTGATCGCGACGCGCTTGCCCAGCGCGAGCCGTTTAATCTTGACGCGCTAGAAGTATTTCAGATCGGCGACGAGTTGCTTTCGTTGGTGCGCGCAGGCATCAAGACCAGTGACGCGCTGGCGATGATACGCAGCAGCGGGCGCTTGCCGCACGGGACTGCGGGGCATGTCGTCTTTAGCGATCTCGCCATCGAAGTTGAACAGCTGGCCGAGAAGGCAAACCAGTTTGCGAGCGGCGAGACCGCTGCATCGATCGGCTTTGCCCTTTTGTTTGGCGACCTTCAGGTGCGAGGTGGGTTGACGGACGTCACGCCACGCGGACAAGTCTTCTGTCGCTTTTCGAAGTTGGGGCGGTCGGCGGAACTCGGCGCGTGGTTGCGACACCTGGTGCTGCAAGTTGCGCGTGAAGAAGAAACAGCCGTGACGGACCGGTCAAATCGGATCCTGCTCGCCGAAGCCTCCCCCGAGACCTACGTCGTGGGCCGCCCCGAAAAAACTGGGGGAGCGACCGTTGTGCGATTTAACGAAGTCGAATCACCGAGGGACGAACTTGCGAAGCTGCTGCAATTGTACCAAGCAGGCAAGCGGGCTCCTCTTCCGTTCTTTCCCAAAGCTTCACGGGACTTCGCGCAACAAAGACTCAAGGGACGCAGCACGTCTGATGCTCTTGCGGAGGCGCGGAAGCGCTACGACGAATCGTTCACCATGCAAGGCGAGGGACTAGATGAAAATAACATCCTCGCCTTCCGTGGTGTAGATCCCCTCGACCTCGAAGCAGAACTTGTGTGTGGTCTCGGTTTTGACGAAGTCTCCGAACAGGTCTTCCTGCCCCTACTCGCCGCGCGTGAGGAACTCGAATGAACCGACTCGAGCCTTTGCAAATTTTGCTCGCAGGCACGTCGCTGATCGAGGCCAGTGCAGGTACTGGGAAGACCTACACGATTACGACGCTCTATCTGCGCCTCCTGCTTGAGCGCGACCTCGTCGCGAGTGAAATTCTTGTTGTGACCTACACCCGTGCAGCGACCGCCGAGTTGCGGGACCGAATTCGTCGACGAATCGCGGGTGCGTTGCAAGCTTTTCAATCGAGTGATCCCGCCGATGACAATGTGTTCGAGAGTCTGCTTGCAAAGTTTAGTTCCGCAGACGATCGCAGACGCGTGACCGGCCAACTCGCTCGCGCGCTCGCGGACTTCGATGAAGCGGCCATCCTGACCATCCACGGTTTTTGCCAACGCGTATTGCGCGAAAATGCTTTTGAGAGCCTCGCGAGTTTTGAGGCCGAACTGCTCGCCGACCAGCAAGCGTTGCTCGAAGAAATTGTTGGAGACTACTGGTCCAACCGAATCTCAACAGAGAGCGAAAGTTTTATTCGCTTTCTTATGCAGCAACAGGTGAGCGTCGATTCGATGATTCGGCTGGCCGCCCGCGCGAGTGGCGTCGCACCGGCAAATATTGTCCCTGACCTGCCACTCGCGACGGTCGAAGAGCAAAGTCAGTTGGAGGAAAAGTTTCAGGCGTCTCGTGAGGCAACACTCAAGTCATGGAACTCCTGCCAGGGAGAGGTCCTGGCACAATTGCGGACCGCCGCCGAGGCGAAGGAGATCAGCAACGCGGTCTACAAGCCGGACGCGATCGCGACAACTTGGGGTTCGTTGTTGAGCAAAGAGCTATCGAGCTCGTTTCCGGCACTGCTTGACCGGAAGTCCATCTTTCAACGGTTTACCGCGTCGAAGCTGATTGAAAAGACCAACAAGAAGAAGCCCACGCCCGAGCACGCCTTCTATACAGAGTGCGACGCTCTTGCGATCGCTTACGGCGCGCTTGTCGCAGCGCTGCAAGCGCGACGAATTGATCTCGAACGCGACTTGATCTCGACCGTCGAGGAAGAGAGCGCCTTTCGCAAAGAACGTGCTGGCCAACAGTCTTACGACGATTTGCTTGGACAGGTTGCAAGCGCTCTTGAACAGTCGGGCGCCGAACTCTTGGTGGCTCGGTTGCGTCATCAGTTCCGCGCAGCCTTGGTCGACGAATTTCAAGATACCGACCAGTTGCAGTACGGGATCCTTCGTCGCATCTGGCACGTCGAGCCGAACCAACGCGAGAACGATGACAAAGCACCGACGCTTTTCTTGATTGGTGATCCCAAGCAAGCCATCTACGGATTTCGTGGAGCGGACGTTCACGCGTATCTGGTCGCAAAGCACGACGCTGGCGAGCGCTGCTTTACCCTCGATACCAATTGGCGATCCGATCCCAGCATGGTCGAAGGCGTGAACTGTCTCTTTGGTCAAACCGCTGAACCGTTTCGCGTGGAAGGGATTCCGTTCGACCCAATTGCCCCGAAGCCGGATGGCAAGGATCGAATCGTCGCTGGTGAAGTGGGGGCGCCTCACGCGGGCGCACTCGAAGTTCTGTGGGTCGAGAATGAAACGGGCAAGCCGTTCAATTCCGGTTCGATCAAGGCTGAATTGCCGTGGCGGATCGCCGCGGACATTGCGTGTCTCATTCGCAGTGACGTTCGTGTCGACGGAGAAAAAGTGATGCCGGGCGACATCGCGGTCCTTTGCCGGACCAATCCCGAGACCCAGGCGATGAGCGAGGCCCTGCGTGATGTCGGCGTTCCCACCGCACTGCTCGGGAATGCAAGTGTCTTCGATTCCGAAGACGCGATCGAAATGGAGCGGTTGCTAAATGCGATCGCAGAACCGGCGGCTGGGAACCTCATCCGCGCAGCACTTGCAACTCGGATCTTCGGTCAGACGGCGGACGAGATCGCCGCGCTGCAGGACGATGAAGCGGCGTGGGATCGTTGGCTCGCCGTGTTCCGTTCGTTGCATGACGTGTTTGTGAGACGGGGCTTCATTCGGATGTCCCACCAGTTGTTTCGCGAGGAGCGGGTTCATGCTCGCATGCTTGCGCTCGAAGATGGGGATCGTCGGATTACCAATTTGCTGCATCTGGTTGAACTGCTCGAACAGGCGGCGCTGACGAATCACTTGGGCCTGCGGGCACTTGCAGATTGGCTCGCCAGTATGCGGACCAACCGCTCACTGCGGCAGAATGTGATCGGCGAACAAGGAGAGCTTCGTCTCGAAAGCGATGCAGACGCGGTCAAGATCGTGACCGTTCACAAGAGCAAGGGACTGGAATATCCGATCGTGTACTGCCCCTTTCTGTGGGGACCCGCCAAGCTGCGCGACGATGAAAAAAGATGGGTTCGCTTTCACGATGCCAGTCGAGACCACGAAATTGTTCTCGACCTGGGGTCGGAAGAAAAGGCCGAACATGAGCTGCTTGCTAGTGATGAAGCGGTCGCGGAGAGTCGCCGGCTTTTGTACGTGGCGCTCACCCGCGCCAAGCACCGATGTTCGGTTGTGTGGGGAAACATCAAGGGCGTCGAAAAGTCGCCGATCGCGGCGCTCTTTCACCCCTCACTCGAACCTGCGGCAAGTGAGGCAGACAAGAAGAAGAGCAAGCCCTCGTTGGCAAAACTCACAGACAACGAATTGCGTGAAGAGTTGGAAATTCTTTTCACCCGTTCGAATGGAGCAGTTGGTCTTCGGCCGCTTCCCAATGAACCAGCCGAACGCATTGATGTGGTGCAGACATCCGAGAACTTTGAGCGAGCCGAAGTCACACGCACGATCTCATCGAGTTGGTGTCACTCGAGCTTTTCACGACTGACATCTCACGACGTATCGGGCTCGCATTTTTTGCCACGCAGTGGCGAAGAGGGTTTCGACTACGACGCGGTACCTGAGCCCACGCTGCTTGTCCCGGTCGCGCCGAGCCAAGCTGAGGTTCCTCTAAATGCATTTCCCGCAGGAGCGGTTGCCGGAACATTTCTGCATTCAATCCTCGAACATCTTGACTTCGAAAAACCAACCCGGGCGCAGACGCGCGACATCGTTCGCAGCAGCCTCGAGGCAAGTCCCTTCGATGTCGAATGGCATGATGAGCTTTGCGACGCCCTCGACCGAATGATTGCGACGCCTTGGACCCAAGGCGGGCCGAGTCTGTCTGACCTTGGGCGAAGCAAGAGGCTCGATGAGCTTGAGTTTATGCTTCCCGTCGCGAGTCGAGAACGCCAAAGTTCTGGCGAGCACGCGATGCGCGTTGCCGACCTGGCCAGCGTTTTTAGCCGACATGCAAACAGCGATTTTCAGCGAAGATATGCCAGTCGTCTCGAACAGCTGCGCTTCGACCCGCTCGCGGGTTATCTGCGTGGCTATGTCGACCTCGTGTTCGAATGGAACGACCGCTTCTATATTGTCGACTACAAATCAAATCGCCTCGGGCCGTCGCCTGCCCACTATGAGCCAAGCCAGCTTGAACGTCCGATGTCCGAGCATCACTACATTCTTCAGTACCACCTCTATACCGTTGCGCTCGATCGATACCTCTCACTGCGTTTGCCCGACTATGATTATGAACGTGACTTCGGCGGCGTCTATTACTTGTTCCTTCGAGGCATCGATCCCGAACACCCAACCGGGTGTGGGGTCTATCACGATCGCCCAGCACACGACATGATTGCGGACCTGACGAGCGTGCTTCGCGAGCCCGGGGGCGGCCAGCCATGACGATGCTTTTGGATGCACTCCTCGAAGCAGCACTGATCTCGTCGTTCGACCGCGAGTTTGCGATCGCAATGGGACGCATTGGCGGAGAGCAGCGGCCCGAAGCGCTGGCGGCGGTTGCGCTCGCGAGCCACGAAACGAATGAAGGACATACCTGCCTTTCATTTGATTCGGTTCTTCGAGGAGATGGCTGGCGGAACATCGAATCGGAAGTGTCGGTTCCTGAGGCCAAGTCCTGGCAGGCATTGGGTTCGTCAAGTCCGCTGGTTGCTCGCCTTGACACGAACCGTCCCCCTGCACGTGAGCCGGTCGCCGAAGTCCAAGACGTCTGTCCTCTTGTTCTCGATGCCGAAGGTCGTCTCTACCTGCGTCGCTATTGGATGTTTCAGCAACGGCTCGCTGAAGATGTGCGGCGGCGCTCAGCAACCGCAATAGAAGACCTTGATGAAGCGCAGCTGTTGGATGGTTTGAACCGCTTTTTTGGTCCGAGCGCGACAACAGGGACAGCTGTTTCAGATGAGCCTGGCCAACTGACGCTCGATCTAGAGACCGTGCCTCTCGACCGGCAGCGGCTGGCGGCTGCAGTCGCGGTTGCGCAGAAGTTGGCGGTGATCACCGGGGGGCCCGGTACCGGGAAGACTGCGACCGCGGGCAAGATCTTGGCTTTGATCGTCGAGCAGGCTTTCGCGCAAGCTGAGCGCCAACAAGGGGATGCCGAAGTTCCGATCCGCATCGCCATGGTGGCCCCAACTGGGAAAGCCGCCGCGACGCTTTCCCGTTCGATGAAGCAAGTCGTTGAGCGTCTGCCATGTGACGCGAGAGTGAAGGCTGCCATTCCAACGACGGCAGTAACGATCCACCGATGCCTAGGGGTTCGCGGTGGCGCGATTCCGACTTTCCGGCACGATGCCGAAAATCCGCTCTCGGTGGACACGCTGCTCGTCGACGAAGCCTCGATGGTTGATCTTGCGTTGATGACACGCTTGCTTGCCGCGGTTCCGAAAGACGCCCGCGTGATCTTTCTCGGTGATGAGTTCCAACTCGCGTCGGTCGAAGCGGGGGCTGTACTCGGAGACATTTGTTCGGCGGCTCCCGCCGACGGTTACTCGCAAGCATTCGCGACCCGACTTGAAGCGTGGGTTGGCGTTGGAGTTGAGTCTTTGCCAGATGGGCACGGCGCATCAGAGATTCAAGACAGCATTGTTCGGCTCACCCACAGCTACCGATACGACGAACAAAGTGGCATCGGAGCGCTTTCGCGCGCAGTCAATCGGGGCGACGCTGCGGTCGCGCTCGAAGTCCTCGAATCAAAGGACTATCCCGAAGTTACCCGCTCGGACTTCGATCCCCGCAGTGAGTCCATCACGGCTTTTCACGGTGAATGCATCGATGGCTTCACCGAATACTTGTCGTGCAACGACCCCGAGCAAATGTTGCGACGGTTCTCTCACTTTCGGGTTCTGACGCCTCAGCGTGTTGGGCCGGGCGGTGTCGAAGATCTCAATCGGCAGATCGAAGCGGTGTTGCGTCGGGAGCAACTGATTCACGGGGCGGCAGAGCGCTTTGTTGGACGGCCGCTGATGGTAAAGGTCAATGACTACGCACAGTCTTTGTGGAACGGAGACTTGGGCGTCGTCGTGGGTGGAGTGGTGGATGGCGCTGAGGGTGGCAATCCCGGGATCGAACGCGTGGTTTTCGAAGCGGGCACTCCGCAGATCACCGACGGTTTGGAACGTGACTCCACAAGAACCCTTGCGTACGCCCGACTTCCCGAATGCGAAACCGCCTTCGCGATGACGATTCATAAGAGTCAGGGTTCTGAGTTCGATCGCGTTGCGGTCGTGCTCACCGACGTGGCCGCCGAACGCGCGACCCGAGAGCTGCTCTACACCGCGATCACTCGCGCGCGGAGCAAGGTGACGCTCTATGGCAGCAAGGATGCAATCGCCCGGGCGATCCACCGCAAAATCGAACGGTCGAGCGGTCTAGGCGACGCACTTCGGTCCCCAACGTGGAAGCGTTAGAAAGCCGCTTCCTTCGCTAAGAACCCATCCCAGTTGCAAGTTCATGTGCTTCACGGACGAGGTACAAGAACTCGGCCCGGTCGCCGTGCGGATCAGGGCCCAGAGCATCTCGTGCGAGTCGGGAGGGTAGGTCCCAACCCGCGTCGCCGACGTACGGTGACTCGCGCAGGAGCATCTCGAAGGCCGTGACCTCCGATGCGAAGCCCAGGTCTTCGGACGCTTCACCGATG
>JASDVE010000322.1:0-1437 GCA_041891195.1 Myxococcota bacterium
ACTTGTTGCTTGCGGTCCTCTGGTATTTCTTCGACACCTTCGGGCGTCTGGAACGCGGCAAGAGCTTCTTCGAGTTTAGCCATTGGCGCTTCTCCGGGGGCGGGGGGGGCTGAGGGAACGTGTTTGCGAATGTTGTTGCCTTTAGCTCGGGTCGACTACGACGACAGGAATCGTGCGTTCGGTTGCGTTCATGTAGTCGGTGTAGGGGGAGTAGATCCCGACCATCATGTCCCAAACCTTTTGGCGATCCTCGCCTTCGAGGACTCTTGCCGTGCCTTCAACCTTCTTTGCGCCAACCTGCAACGTGCATGCAGGGTTGGCTTCGAGATTGCGATACCAGAGCGGGTGATCGGGCATGCCGCCCTTGGATGCGATGATGACGTAGCTTCCTTCGTGCTCGCCGTAGATGAGCGGAAGCGATCGCGGCTCTCCCGAGGTACGTCCGGTCGTCGTGAGCAGCAGAGTCGGCAAGATGCCCGGGCCGCCGAGGGGCGTCGAATCCCAGTCGTGCGCTTTTACGGGGTCGCTCTTGTAGAGGGCAATGTGTTCGGCGATCCAGGGGACTTCTGCAAAACTGGTCATTGGGTTTCCTTTGAAGGGAGCAAGTGAAATGACGTCGCGGCGAGGTCGAGATTGAAGTTGGCTTTTGCACCGCGGCGGAAGTGAATGATATGTGCACCGACTCGTGTGGGCGAGCCGGCAAAAGGGTTCTAGCGGCCTTCGAATTTCGGGGGCCTTTTTTCGAGAAATGCCTTGATGCCCTCGCGCGTGTCTTCGCTCACAAGGTTGACGGTTTGCGCTGAGGCTTCTGCGTCGAGGGCTTCCGACAGACTCTGTGAGAACGCATTGGACAGCATCTTTTTCGTTTGTTGCATTGCAAGGGGAGGGCCGGCGGCGAGCCTTTCGGCCCAGTCGTCCGCGAATTTGTCGAGTTCGCTGTCCGCCACGACACGATTCACGATGCCAATCTCTGCCGCATCTTGCGCGCTGATCACGTCGCCAAAGAGAGCGAGCTCTTTTGCCTTGTGTACGCCGATGAGTCGCGGCAAAAGCCAGGTGCCACCGAAGTCAACAGACAGGCCGCGCTTCACGAAAATCTGCGAGAAACGCGCGCTTTCTCCGGCGACGATGAGGTCGCAACCCAGCGCGAGATTCATTCCCGCCCCGACCGCGACACCGTTCACTTTGGCGATGGTCGGCTTGGTGACTTCGTGCAACGCGTTTGCCGCGGCGTTGACGGGGCCCATGCCGTGGAGCGGGTGTCCGTCGGGAACGCCGCCGGTCGAGAGATCAGCACCTGAACAAAACGCTGGCGCTGAACCGGTAATGACAAGAACTCGATCCGTGGTGCTGTTCGAAACTTCTTGAAAGATCCGTTGCAGTTCGTTCCACATGGGGAACGTCACCGCGTTCTTGTGATGGGGGCGGTTTAGGGTG
>JASDVE010000322.1:1447-2708 GCA_041891195.1 Myxococcota bacterium
TGGATATGCAGCGGCAGCTGCTGGGCTGGGCAGGCGTTGCGCTCGACGAGGATGTCTTCCATTGGGTCTCCCGACTGAAATCTGGAGGTACTGTGTAGCGCTTTCATGGGCGCTATTGTGGGTGCGCTTTGCGATCCGGCCGCCCTAGGTTGGCCCCCGGAACACCCAACATATTTGAGGCAGATTGATGAGCGATTTTCCAATCCCCAACAACGCATGTGATCTGACGGGCCAAACCGCGCTCGTGACGGGCACGACGTCCGGGCTCGGCTGGCGATTCGCCGCTGTACTCGCCAAGGCGGGTGCCAAGGTGGCTTTGACCGGGCGGCGCACCGAGAAGCTCGAAGAGTTGGCGAAGGTAATCCGGGACAATGGCGGAGAATGCGCTCCCTTCCGTCTCGACATGACGGACATGGACAACATCGTTGATGTTGTCGGACGAGCCGAAGAAGCGCTGGGCACGGTCTCCATCCTGGTCAACAACGCTGGCATTCCGGACGCACAACATGCGCACAAAATGAAGCAGAGCTTGATCGACGACGTATTCGATACCAATTTGCGCGGGCCGTATGTGCTGTCCTGCGAGGTCGCCCGCAGATTGATTGCCGCCAAACTTCCAGGACGCATGGTCAATATCTCGTCGGTCGGCGGCTTCCACTACGGCGGCGGCGGCGCGGCGCTTTATTCGATCACGAAAGCGGGCATCGCCCGCATGAGCGAAGTGTTGGCCGTGGAATGGGCGCGCTTCCATATCAACGTCAACTGTATTGCACCCGGCGCGTTCTCGTCTGAGATGATGGACGGCATGGTGGAGCGGATCGGCGAGTTCTACAAAGCCACGCCTCGGCAGCGACTTTGCGATCCAGCCCAACTCGACAGCACCCTACTTTACCTTTGCGCACCTTCGTCTGAATGCGTTACGGGTAGCGTGATCAAAGTCGACGACGGACAAGGACCGCGTTAGCGAACGCAGACGGATTCGTGGTTAGTCGTTCAATCCGTCTTCGGTGATGTTGGTGGCAGGTCCAGTGCCTCCGTTGCCGAGTCGTCCTTCTTTGCCGAAGTGGCCGCGTCCCGGCACGTAGTTGACCTCGACGCGGATGCCTTCGGGGTCCTCGAACAGCACCGAGTAGTATCCGGGTGCAAACCCGTCACTTTGTGGCGGGTGAACGATTTTGGCGTTGAGCTCGGTCTTGGCGAACTCGTGCACCGCGTCGACGTCTTCTTTGCTTCTCGCCCGCAAGCAAAAGTGGTGCAGACC
>JASDVE010000323.1:0-3106 GCA_041891195.1 Myxococcota bacterium
GCGAGATGTGTATAAGAGACAGCGGAGGTCTCGTTCGGCGTCGATTCTTTGGAAGCGGGGGGCTCGGGCACGGTTGCATGGTACCGATCGGCGCCGACTCGGGTAGTCATTCTGGAAAATTCAAAGACCGCGACGCAAAACGGAGCGACGGGATCGATTGTCCGCGCGTTATAATCGCGAGTCTTCCACCACGGCCGTCAAACACTTCTGCGCAACACACGAGAAACCAATTGAGTCGAGCCCTCCATCATAAATCGGCGACGTACAGGGTCTTCATATCGCTGATCTGCGGAATTTGTTTCGCGCTCGCTTGCAGCGGCGAACCGCCAGCGGCTGAACCCGCGAGAGTCGAAGTCGTCGATGTGTATTCGCACCCCAGTGCCGGGGCACCCGTCGGTGTCGTCTATTTAACAGCGATCAACCAAGGCGGCAGCGCGGACCGACTCGTAAGCGTGACCGCCGACATCGCCACTTCGGCCGAACTTCACGAAACCATCGAACGCGATGGACGAATGAAGATGATCCACCACCCCGCCGGTTTTGAAATCGCGCCGGGTAGCGAGCTCACCCTCACAGCCGGCGGCAAGCACATCATGTTGACGGGCCTTTCGGGCAAGCTTGAAGCAGGGTCCACGTTCAACCTCGAACTTTTATTTGAGCAAACCGGAACTGTCAAAATCGCCGTCCCGATTCGACCGCGAAGTCACTGATGAAAAGCTGTCGCCCACTGCCAACGCCCGAAACTTCAAGCTGCGATGGATAGGCTCACTCGCTTCGGTCCACCGCTGCAGATCGCCACATTGCTTGTCGCAGGTGTTGGCATCGAGCACGCTGTTTTTGCGTTTGAACGTTGGATACCGCGCACGATCTACTTCGAACCCAGTTTCACCCTCGCGCTACTCGGTTCAGTGCAGTGGCTCGTTCTTCCCGTCCTGCTCCTCGCCGCGCCCCTGTTCTGGCGAAGAAGCAATCGCCTCGACTGGGACGTCATCGATTCGATCGGGGGCTTTCGATGGGTTGTCTTCGGCATCGCAGTTTCGCTGTGTTGGAGTTACGCGGGCTATCCGATCAATCACTACTTTGGACAGACACATGTCCTTGATCGATGGCTGCTGATTGGAACCACAATCGCCATCCTGCGATCGCCGGCGCTGCTTCCGTTGTTTCTCTTTGAGCTCGCGGTATGTCGGGCACAATTAAGGCATCCCGTCGCAGCCCTCACATCGATTGGCGACGAACTTCCCCTGCGTTTGATTGGCATGATCACCGCAGCGGTCGTCATCAACTTGGCCGTGCAATCAAGTGCAGTCGCCAAGCTGCGGTCCCGCGAACAGGAAACCGTAACGTCTCGAAATCCGTGGGCTGTCCCCACACCGATACTCGTTTTCGCCACTCTTTGCCTGGTGGGGAGCTATTACGGCAATGCAGGCATTGCGAAGCTCACAATCGGCGAATCACCGATCGACTGGATCACGGGGAGTCATCTCGAAAACCTGTTTGTCGGGACGTACCTGAAAGGCTGGCAATGGGTCGGCACGATGCAGTCCCTAGTCGATTGGTCGTCTGCCGTCGCAACGATCGGCCCCTTCGTTTCCGCAGCCACTGTCATCATCGAATGCGGAATGATCTTCATTCTTGTTCACCGCGTTGGGACCGTCTTCCTCCTGACCTGCATGCTCGGGATGCATCTAGGTATCGTGGCATTGAGCGGGATTTTTTTCTGGAAGTGGTTGGTCGTCGAAACCGCCCTCGGTCTATGGCTCTGGTGGGCGCGCGACAACAGGAGCCTCGACGCCATCTATTCCAAGTCGCACGCGGTGATCTCGGTGGTTGTGATCATCGCCTTCATGAACACTTTTAAGCTGAATGACTTCACGTGGTGGAACACGAAGCGGTATGCCGTCCTCGAAATTGAGGCCCAGAGCACAAACGGCTCGACCTGCTCCATCGATGCAGAAGACTTCTCGCCCTACATGCTGGTCGACTACATCCGGCCAGCCGGCGCGGCACGTGACACCTTTGGCTTTGGTTCAACGTTGAGCCAGGCGCTGATGTCGCGAACCGAAGAGTCGGACGCTGCAGTGCTCAGCGCCGTACTCCGAAAGCGGAGAAAGCAAAACGCCGGTGTTACGAACGAACCCGAAAAGCACAACATCAACGATTTCATGGGTCGCTATATCGCGAATCAAAATCGCTGGATGGAACAGAGTGCCGATCCTTCACGATTCGTCTTTCCATTCGTGTTTCCGGCGCCGTTGATTCACCTCAAGGCGCGCTCATCGAGGAGCCATCCCCAATGCGAGGGCGAACTCGGCATCAGCGAGATCTCGATCCGACTTTGGGAGCCCTACTTTACGGGGAAGCAGTTCATGACCCTCGACGATCAGGTGCTGCATAACCTTCAGATCCCGGCATCGCGTTAGCCACGAAGGATCGTGAAACGCGATTGCTCTTCAAGGCGGCGAAACTTGTGCGATAGACTCCGCATCATGCGCGATCGCCACGTCATCATTGCGACAAGTCTTTTCGCGCTCACCTGGGTAGCCGCCCCAGCACCAGGCGCCCATGCTGGCGAAACGACCCAAATGGCTGCGCCGACGCACATCGGAAGTACGGCATGCCGCGCATGTCACCCGAAACAGTTCGAACAGTGGCAGGGCTCCCACCATGACCTCGCTATGCAGCCGGCAAACGAAGCCACCGTGCTCGGAAACTTTGACGACAAGCATCACGAAGAGAACGGGATCAAGACGCACTTCTTTCGGCGTGGACAAAAATTCATCGTTCGAACCGAAGGCCCGGACGGAAAGGATGCGGACTTCGAGATCACATACGTGTTCGGCATTGATCCGCTGCAGCAATATTTGATCGCCTTTCCCAGCGGTCGGTACCAGGTCCTCGGCTCGTCTTGGGACGCACGCCCAAAGGAAGCGGGAGGACAACGGTGGTATTCCAACTACCCCGGCGAAACAATCCACTTCGACGATGTGCTGCACTGGACGCAGCAAAGTCAGAACTGGAATCACATGTGCGCGGAATGTCACTCGACGAATCTCCGCAAGAGTTACGACGCAAGCTCGAATTCTTTTAAAACCGAGTGGTCCGA
>JASDVE010000323.1:3116-6905 GCA_041891195.1 Myxococcota bacterium
AGGACATCGATGCCCATACGGAATCCACCGCGCACCGAACACACCGAAGTCGAGTTGTGCGCGCGTTGCCATTCTAGACGCTCCGCGCTTGTCGAAGCCCCGGAAGTCGGCAGGCCGATTCAGGACACGCATCGCGTTTCGACCCTCGACCGGGCGATCTATCACCCAGACGGTCAACCGCGTCCAGAAGAAGAAAGCTACGTCTACGGCTCGTTCGTTCAGAGCGCCATGTACGGCGCTGGCGTGACATGCAGCGATTGCCACGACCCACACACTGCAACGCTACGGGCAAGCGGGAACGATCTTTGCTCGCGATGCCACACCAAGGCGACATACGATTCGCCAAAACATCATCAACACAAAGTGGGTTCAACCGGCGCCCAGTGCGTCGAATGCCATATGCCGAACACCACGTACATGGGGGTCGACGAACGACGCGATCACGGCCTACGGATTCCACGCCCTGATCTGTCCGAATCGCTGGGCACGCCGAACGCATGCAACGGTTGTCACAGCAGCATGACCTCAGGTTGGGCTGCGGATAAGCTCAAGACCTGGTTCCCCAACGGTCGACACACGACGCGGCACTGGGGCGAAGCCATCCATGCAGGCCAATGGGCCGCGACCGATGCCGAACGGCTGCTCGTGGGCCTCCTCGCAACGCCAGGTACGCCCCCGATCGTGCGGGCAACCGCAATCGGTCTGCTGCCTCGATTCGCGAGCCAAAATAGTCTTCCCGCGTTTCCGATTGCGATCGATGACGAGAGCGCCCTCGTTCGAACTTCCGCCCTCGAAGCGATTGGAAACTTCCCCGAAGAGTTGCGTCTCGAGTGGGCGGCTAACCTGCTCGACGACCCGGTGCGCTCGGTACGCCAGGAAGCGGTGCGCGCCTTGGCGTCGGTACCTCGCGGACAACTCAAAGGGGCGATCGCGAAGAACTTTGACAACCAACTCGCGGAGTACCGCGCCGCGCAATTGCGCGACGGCTCCCGCCCCGAACCCTATATGCGTCTCGCCGAACTCGCGTTGGCAGAAAACGATCTGGACCTTGCCGAAAGTGAATATCGCCGGGCCCTCGAACGCAATTCGAGCTTCATTCCTGCGTTCATCAATCTGGCTGACCTGCATCGCGTGCGGGGAGCGGACGAAGAAGCCGAACGGGTATTGAGACAGGCACTCGTAAAAAGCGGCGACCAGCCCGATGTGCGTCATGCGTTGGGCCTCACCTTGATTCGGCTGGGCCGGGTCGATGAAGCGACCACCGAACTCGAGCGGGCCAGTACGGGGCGCCCCGAACTCCCCCGCTACGCCTATGTGTTCGCCGCGGCACTCCACCAGCAAGGCGAAAGCAACCGCGCACGCAGCGTCGTGAGCGAAGCACTAGCACTCCACCCTGGCGACCGAGATCTCCAGTCTTTCATGATGAGCCTCGCGCGCGAGAAGTAGCGGCCGCTCGCGTTTCGTCGCCCACCGGTTGGTTCTATGCCAGCCTCTTGATGCGAATCACTTCGGAGGTCCCATGCCCAAACTACGCTTTAATCATATGGAACTCACGGTGCCAATCGGCGAGCTCGACAAACTCCGCGAACCAATCCGCGCGTTTTATGGCGACGTCTTCGACATGGAAGCCATGGACGTGCCGATCTTGGGTCAAACCGGACTGCTCCTCCGAAGCGACCCCGAAACCAGCCAGTTCATCCTGATTACGGAACAGAAAAAACACTTGCAGTCACCTGGCTTTGACCACCTTGGTTTCTTGCTTGAATCTCGGGAGGACGTCGACGGACTGCGCGAGAAGATCGGGAAATGGCAAGATCAAGACTCACGCGTAAAAATCAAAGACTACGAAGACCTTGTGATCCAGAACGTCACGACTCGGGCGTTCTACGTGAAGTACCTGCTGCCGATCTGGTTCGACGTCCAGGTCATCGAATACGCCGAAGGAACTTCGCCTGAGCGGGCTTGGCACTTTCAGTAACAAGTGCGCAGTAACAAGTGCGCAGTAACAAGCGCGCGATCGTCGCACGCGGTAGCCAGTCGCTCTCCTAAAAGGGTTCGATCGCGTCAGCCAGAGAACCCGTCGCGATCAACTCGTGCAATTCGTCCGCTAGTGCGCGACAGGCATCGACGACGCCATTCCAATTTCGCTGCCGTTCTTCAGTGCTCTGGGTTTCGAAGTCGCTGCGGTCGGGAACGCGCGCTCCGGGCAGTGTTTCGATGAACGCCTTCGAGGGTGAAATCAACAAGACGCGATCTAGCTGTTTCGCGCCGACCCGACGCCATGCGAGATTCTTATCGAGCCAACCGGGTGTGACATCAGAAAAAAAGTGCGGGTACATAATGAGCCCGGGACGCGTTTCAAACTCAAAATCAAAGTGATAGTCGAGTAGCCCTCCGTCGAAGTAGAGGCCTTCGGGCGCTCCCGAGATCGATTGGACGCCCTTCATAACGAATGGAATCGTGCCACTCGCCAGAACCGCGCCAACGAGGTTCTCTTCTGTCAGCGCGATCGAATGTGTGGTGTAGTCGCCGAAGCAAATGCCAGGGCCGGGTGACGCCTCGAGTTCCGAAGATGCGAAGTGCGCGCGGTCAAACATCCATCCAAGCGCGCGCCGCGTTGCAAGGTTTCCGATCGCGGCAATGCCGAGCGCCAAACCGAGCCCCACCTCGCCCTGAGCCAACAGCCCCTGCAATCGTGCAGCGATAATGTGGTTTCGAAACTGGGCGTGTGTCACGACTTCGCTTACACCCTTCTCGCCCAGCAGTATGTCGAGGATACGCTCACTCTCTCGGCTCACGTCTGCGCCGGTTGGACGAACTTCGTAGACCTGTCCGATATACGCCTCTTCAAAGCGTTCGATCGCCGCGACGGGGTCCGACTGCGCGAGACCGATGTGACGAAAGGAGCCAATCGACGATCCGATCAGATCCAGAGGTGCGGTTCGAGGACGTAAGAAATCTTCGACCAACACGCGGTCGAGCTGACTCAACACGAGCCACTTGGGTCCCCCCGATGCACCGACCATGGTCGAGAACATGTCGGGCACGAAGCCTTCCTCGCGCAACACGAAGCGCGCGGATTCACCTGCACGAATCGTAAGAAGTTTACTTTTTACTTTGGCCATGGGGATCTTTATTGAGATTTGCCGCAGGAGCGCGGCAAATACGCGTGCCATCGCTTCACGACACTACGGAGAAGGCGTAGCTTCGCGAGGTGTCGATTTCCCGTCAATGCCGCAACTATTGGCTGCGCAAAACTGCAAGGTCGGAGTTCTACGCTTAAACCTTCACTTGAACCTCACAGCAAGAGGGGCCCCCATCATGGCGGAAACGGTCGAACAGCTCTCGTTCCTTGCTCTTGTACTCGCCTGCGGAGCAGTGCTCGGCGGCTTGATGGTTATCCTCGCTGCCGCTGGCTTTTTACTCGAACATAAATTCGGCGACACGCGGCGGGTCTGGGCCATTCCCCTGGCAGATGGGCAGCTACGCTGGGAACTCATCGGCAATGTCCGCTTCCTTTTGATGGGCGCGTTCGCGTTCGCCGCCTTACTGCAAGCAGTCCCCCTTGCCGAAGAAAGTGCGAGTTCTATCGCGATCACATTTGGGTTTTGTTGGTTCGGCTTTGAGGTCTACTACTGGGGACTGCACCGCGCGATGCACCTGCCTCCCTTCTACCGCTTTCACCGCTACCACCACGACTCTCGCGTCACGACGCCGCTCACCGGTTATTCCATGAGTACGGTGGAATCGGCGGGTTGGCTCTTGGGCCTAACCGCCGTGCCGTTCCTC
>JASDVE010000323.1:6915-11865 GCA_041891195.1 Myxococcota bacterium
GTTTTTTGCTCTACCTCGCGCTCTACCAGGTCCCGGGCAACATCATCGGACACGCCAATATGGACTTTTTCCCCGCCGCAGCGCACAAACGCATGAATTCATGGATCAGTCATCCGACCGTCTATCACGCACTGCACCATGCTCGCTTCAACAACCACTATAGTTTCGGCAGCAGCTTCATGGACCGGCGACTCGGCACCGAATGGGACGACTGGCCAGAACTGCACGAGCGAGTGATCAACGGTGAACCCATGTACAAGCTTTCGGCGCGAGGCGCGAAGGGGACAACAAATTGAGCGACGATTCCAGCGCGCAGGACGCCGAACTCGAAACCGCCGTCGGCATCGCCGCGGCGGTCAAACGCAAAGATGTCAGCGCCAGGGAGATGGTCGACCGTGCGCTTGATCGAATCGAATCGTCTGATGAAAAACTAAACGCATTCGTCCACGTCGACCCCGAACTGGCTCGGGGCGAGGCCGCCAAAGTCGATGACGCCATCGCACGGGGCGAACAAGTCGGCGCGTTGGCTGGCGTCCCCTTTGGTGTCAAAGACATGGACAGCTGCGCAGGCATGCCTGTCTCTTACGGCTCTTTGATTCACAAAGGCCACGCGCCCGCAGAACACGACAGCGTCCACGTGTCCCGCTTGCGCGGAGCGGGCGCCATCCCGGTGGGGATGACTTCGTGCAGTGAATTTGGAACCGTGCACTTCACCCACACCAAGGCCTGGGGCACGACACGCAACCCTTGGAACACTGATCTCACGCCCGGCGGTTCGAGCGGAGGGTCGGGCGCAACGGTCGCGGCGGGCGCGGTCCCGTTTGCAACCGCGGGTGACGGCGGCGGGTCTACACGGATCCCGGCCGCGTTCTCTGGTCTACTCGGCATGAAGCCCAGCTACGGCCGAATTCCTCGCGAAGAAGCATCGACATCGCAGACAGCCGTGTGGGGCGCACTCACGCGAACGGTCGCCGACTCGGCGCGCCATCTCGACATCACATCTGGCCCCGACGACCGCGATCGCACTTCGCTGCCGGCGTCCGGCATCGTTTACGAACGCGCCATCGAAGAACTCGACACGAGCGGCTTACGCGCCGCTTGGTCTCCCGACTTGGGTTACGCACGAGTCGACGCTGAAGTGTTGGAGATCGCCGAAGCCGCTGCGGTTGGCTTGATGGGGGCTGCAAAGCTCGAACATGTTGATCGTCCTATTGAACTCACCGAGCCGGTGAAGGCCTGGCTCGGAACCGGCGCCATCGACATCTGGCTACATCTTGAAAACAACGACTGGCCCGATCGCGCAAATGAGCTGGTGGGACACGTGCGCCGGAACTTCGAAGCGACCGAGTCTTTGCCCGTGCCGGTTTACGCGCGCTTCATGAAACGGCGTCATCGACTGGAACTTGAAGTTGCCGAGTTGTTCCGAGACATCGACGTACTCCTGACACCGACAACCGCGGTGCCGGCATTTGACGCGCGATCGCCACGTGATGTTAAAATTGGCGACGAGCCTGTCGACCCGGCACTCACAGTGCCATTCACCATGCTCGCCAATATGTGCTGGAACCCTGCCATCTCGATCCCGGCAGGCTTGACCCGGGCAGGTCTTCCTGTCGGCCTGCAAGTCACCGCGCGCCGACATTGCGACGAGGTCCCGCTGCGTCTCGCGCGCATCGCCGAACTCATCAACCCCTGGCCACGAACCGCACCGGGTTGGTATTAGTCGACGGTTTCGACCTGTTCGAGAATCGCGATCGTGTAGCGAACCGCGTCGGACTTCCGAGGCGAGTTGTCAGTTTTGGCCTGCAACGTACGCAGTAGCGGAAGCGAAGCCTTCAGATTGAGATCCTGAAGCGCTCGAATCGCGGCCACCGAGAGAGTTTCACTGTCGCTACCGGCGGCACGCTCAAGGGCTTCCCGCGCGGATGCGTCCCCTCGGAGTCCCAGGGCAAGCGCCGCCGATTCACTGCTCAGCGATTTCCGCGCATCAAGGACTTCGATCATCAGCCGCAAGCTGCTCGCGCTCTTGTATCGAGACAAGACACGAGCCGAACGCGTGCGGATGCGTCGATCATCTGCACCAAGTCCGAGTGCAAGCGCCTGCTCGGCCTCGCGCTGTTCGCCGCGCCATCTTTCGAGACCGTCACGAATGCGCTGAACACGCCTGCTCAACACAGCCGTGCCTCTGCCGTCCGAGATCTCCGCCACCGCGTTTGCAAGTGAGTCTTCGAGTTTTCCGACAACCGCGTCGCTACGCAGCAGCGCGTATTCGGCTTCGTCTCGTACTTCAACCGCTTGGTCGGAAAACGCATCGATAAGCGCGAGCGACGCGCCGAAAGAACCTGCGAGTGCTCTCGCAGCTTCGCGGCGATCGAGTCTCGAATCTTCTTTCAATATTTGGATCAAGCGAGCATCTGAGCCGGGGTGCTTCGAGCGACCCAAGCCTTCGATCGCCGCAGATCGAACACCCGCCAAAGGGCTTTTGAGCAACGCCTCAACCTGTTCGAGCGCGACCGGCTGATTGAAACGCGGAAGTCCCCACCCCGCGACCGCCTGCAACGCGGGATCGCTCGACTGCGCAGCGCGAATCAAGTGGGGGATGGCTTCGGGGTCGTTCAGGCTTCCGAGCCACCACATGGCGGTTTCGTTTACATCGACGCAATCACTGCGTCGTTCCCCTTCCGGTTCAACTTTCGAAAAGTAGAGGGATTCAAATATTGCACGACGATAGATACCAAGCGGTTCGTCGACTGACTTTGGGTTCAGACTCTTTCGCAAGAGCGTGCGAACGTGCGCCAGGCTCACTCGTGCACCGCGGGGCTGCGATATAAAGTCGCCACTCGCCGACAAAACGCGACATCGAACCATTTCATTCGGATCCTTTGCGCCGATCTCATAAACCGCGCTTAGAGCGTCTTCGGCTCCGATCGAGATCAAGCCTGTAAGCGCCGAGACGCGAATCACTTCGCTTTCGTGATTCGATGCCAGCTCGATCAACGCCGCTTGGGCGTGGCCGATCGCGCTTGTGATGATCGGGTCGGGCGCTGAACGATTCGCGTCGCCAAGGGCACCAGCCACGATGCCAAGCACTCGTGCCGCCATGTGGGTCAGGCGAGGATCTTCTTCGGCGATCAACGCCAACAACGCCGGGATCGCGACGAGATTCGGAACTTCCTGAAGCGCGACACCCGCTTCATAACGAAACGCAAACTCGCGGTCCGCCAATGCGGCGATCAAAGGCAGTGCAGCATCCGGATTCTTACTGAGCGCAAGCCTTTCGATCGCCCGCGCATGGGGCCGAGCGTCGTCTGCGATGAGGTAAGCCAGAAAGCGAAGTGACGGGAAGCGTTCATCGAATGAGAGCGGAGCCTCAAGCGCGGTCGTCGCGGCGCGAAGTCGTTCCGCCTCCACTGCCCCCTCGTCGGTCGAAGCAGAAGCGATTGAAGCCGCGATCATGGTGACCCAACCGGTGGCGATGACATGGCTGCGAAGCATCGATCCCAGATCTCTCCGTCTCAGCGGTTCAGCCGTTGATCGCCGTTGATAGCCGACCTACGACGGCCCGCGGGTTCCGCGCTCCCAGCGCTGCTCTATAGTAGGTGAGTGCGCCCAAATTTCCGAATCGGCATCATGCTCTTCGTCGCGAGCATCGCGTTTCAGTCGAGCTTCATCACCCTCGATGCGTTCGTCGCCGACGAAGGCATTGTCCTCGTTGCCGCTGACGACGTCGCCCAGGGTCGCCTGCTTTTCGTCGACACCAATATCCCGCTAACCCCAACCGTCTACCTCGTCCAAGGCTTGGCCTTCAAGCTCTTCGGGAGCCACTTCCTCGTTTCGCGCGCACTGATCTGCACGGTGAATGCGCTTTGTGTCGTGATGGTCTTTGCACTGGCGCTCTGTTTCTTGGCTGGGCGCGGCGCAGCACTCGCGGGAGCGCTCGCAATCCCATTTCAAATATGGACTTGGCCTCACGCGCAATACTTCAGTTACAACCAGCTCACCATTTTGCTTTGCCTCGTCGCCATTCGAGCCGCGTGGGCAATCGAAGAAAACCCAACACGCAAACGTGCCTTTGTGTTCGGCGCAGTGCTGGCGGCGGGTCTTTGGACGAAACCGAATCTCCCCGTTGCGATCGGCGCGGGCACGCTTCTTTACTGGCTGGCCGGCTGGGGACGGACTGCGTTAAATCTCCCGGTGTCGCGACCGCGAGGGATCAAGGAGCTGTGGTCAGAAGGAGCTGCAACTCTGGCCGGGATTGCGGTGGCGAGTGTCCCCATGGTCGTCTATCTCGCGTCAATCGGGATTCTCGACGAAATGATCGACGGCGCGATCAAGATCACTCAACTTTACTGCGACTCGCCCACCGGTCTGTTTCCCAACCTGTTCCCGCTCTTTGGTCAACTCGACTCGGTACGGTTGAGTTCGGGCTTGGTTTTGCCAGGGATGTTGATCAATGCGTTCGAGGGGATCGGTCGAGATCGCTTCTATCACAACCTGGTTCTATACACGGGCTGGATCGACTTTTTCGTTCGCGTGCTCTACTACGCACCGGTCGCCATGTACCTCGCGACGGCGGGACTACTCGTGCAACGACTGCACTTGGGTACGTGGTCGAGAAGTTGGGAGGCGGCGCTGCTGGTCTGGTTGACTGGGGCAGTCCTCGCGCTGACCAACATCTCATTTGCATCACTGCACTACATCACTCCAACCCTATATCCCCTGATCGCGCTTTCGACCTTCGCGTGCACGCAACTCGTAAGTGAGGCTGCACCGGGAGCGATCCGTTCGGGGGTGCGTTGGGGGGCCCGGGTTGCGGTCATCGTCTATCTCGCAGCGTCGGCGACCGCGCTCTACGCCTACCTTGCGATCGATCGCGCACCGGTCCACACCGCTCGCGGCACCGTCTGGATCGACGCGACAACCGCGCAGATCTGGAACGACCTACTCGAC
>JASDVE010000324.1:0-11857 GCA_041891195.1 Myxococcota bacterium
GGCATTATTCGCGCGTTCGGCGTGATGAGCGAAAGCGGCGAGAGCGGCTTCGATGTGGTGTCCGCCAATCTGTCAGAAGCCCTGATCGCAACTGCCGCGGGTCTTGGCGTGGCGATCGTGGCACTCATCTTCTTCAATTATCTGCAGACCCGGATCGGTTCACTAAACGCCGTGTATGCGCGGTCTAGCGAGCGCGTGGTACAAGCGTTGATCTACGTCGAGTCCAACGCGGGTGAAATGCCCACCGGCGACGAAGGTCAGCAGTAGCATGGGGGCTAGGCCGATCGGCGGAGACCTAGAAGGGGACGGCGACGACATCGTTGCCGAGATCAACGTGACGCCTCTTACCGATATCTTCTTGGTGCTGCTCATCATCTTCATGGTCACGAGTAGTGTGATCGTGGAAGAAGGAAAGAATATCGACCTTCCCGATGCGTCGATGTCCGAGCCTACCGAGCCCAAGGGCGTCAGGGTGTCGATGAACTCTGAAGGCCAGATCACCGTCAACGACGTGATTGCGGAAGAGGGCACTGTCCTGCGATTGCTCGAAGTCGCGATCGAAAACGCGGAAGACAAGATTGTGATTTTACGCGGGGACACCAGCGTTGCGCTCGGGCGCGCGGTCAATGTTTTGGACTTAGCGCAGCAAGCCGGAGCCAAAGGCATCGCGATTTCCACCGAGCAACCCGCCGAGCAGCTTGAGATTCAGTAACGGCTCGCGGCTCAGGCCTGTCGAGAGCGAAGCCAAGTGATCCCGCCGAGAATCACGAGGATTTCTGGAATCAAAAGTCCGACTCCGTAGAAGGCCTTCATGGAGTTCGCGATTGGCACCGGGAACTGAATCAGGCCTGCGCTCTTGGGGCGAAGGGTGATGCGGTCGGTGCGGGCGACTGCCCAGTGGGCTGCGTTCATGACAAGGTCGAGGTTGTAAAGCGCGCGCAAGTAGCGGTTCGACGCAAAGTCTCGGTCGCCAAAAGCCACGATTCGTCCCTCGTGATCGCCGCGGGGATAGCGGGCTGAAACGACCAAATGGTGGTAGTTGCCCTGGATGTCGTCCGGCATTGGTGGGGGTTCTCTTTCGCCGACCGGGAGCGCGCCAACGTGGCGCCACGCGTAGGGGCTTGTATAAACGAGCGCCTTGAGTCGGTCTTCGGGCTTGGGCTTTCGCAGGTCAAAACTGCGCGCCCGCCGGAAAACGGTATTGCGATTGGTTTTCAAGCCTTCGGTCACGGGGTGCGTGGCGTAGTTGAAAACGATGGGGCTTACCCCGGCGAGGTCTCCATCGACGGGGTCGGACACGGGGTCGATGATGAGTGCGTCGGGAGACCGCAAGCCGAAGTCCGCCAAGAGCGCTTCGAGACCTGACTCGACTCCGGGTTCAATGAATGCGAGGAGGCTGCCGCCTCGGTTGACGTAGCGTGCCAATGCGTCGAGAGCGCCGTCACGCATTTTGCGTTGGGGCCCGAGGACCACCACGACGTCAGCGTCTTCCGGGATCTCGCCCATCACCGCACTCGGAAGCACACGCACATCGAAGCCGTCGGTCTGAAACGCGACGGCGAGCCCCGAATACCCGGCATCTGTTCCGTCGTTGATATCGCCTTCGCCGGTTCCCGTTGCGATGTAAAGAATCGAGTTTCGATGCTTGGCTAGTTCGGCCATGGCCTCAAAAAGCGCGCCCTCGGTGGGCCGTTCGACTCTGCGCCAGTCGCTCCCATGCTGAATCACGACTGTATTCGAAGAGCCAATCGCGAAGCGGTCTTCATCGTCGGGCGACTCTTCGATGCTACGAGTCCCGATCGGGATGTCGCGGCCTACTGCGATGGCTTCGAGCAGCAGACGCGTGCGTCGAATGCGCGGGTCACCGGGGTCGAAGTAAAGCGTGAAGGCGACGGGTTGATCGAGTCGATCCAACGCTTCAGTGGTCGCTGGCGCGATGTTGTACTCACCTTCGAACGTGAGGTCAAAGCGCACGTTTGACGATGCTGCGATGCGCTCCGCAGCGATCGCGAGGCTCACGGCGAACAGCCCCATGAGGGCAACGCGATAAACCGAACCCAAGCGAATTTGCCTCGTCGCCTTGCCAGCACTGCGAAGACTGACGATCACCCCATAAACGAGCGCCACCGCCGCGATCCCCAGCTGCACGAATACGAAAGCATCGGCTTCGCCTTGAAGCTGGTAGCTCGAAAGGCCAAACACGAGGGCGACGACGCCTGTCAGCAGGGCTTCGCGATTCATGCGCCGACCCGCCTGAGCTCAATGGATAACCGGGTGAGCGCGCCTGAAAAGATCGCGAGGGCGACGAAGTACATGAAGTCTGAAAGGAACACGAGGCCCTCCGC
Organism: Myxococcota bacterium; assembly: GCA_041891195.1. Taxonomy (GTDB): domain Bacteria; phylum Myxococcota_A; class UBA9160; order UBA9160; family UBA4427; genus DUBZ01. The sequence continues at coordinate 2,346 of JASDVE010000324.1, forward strand.
CATGTGGGCGAAGCGCAGGTGTAAAGAAAGGGAGTCGAGAAAAATTGCGACGGGCTCCGTCACGAAAGAGTGGGTCCAGCCCAGGTCGTAGAAAATGAACGCGATCGCGACGGTCGCCGCCGCCGCGACGATCTGGTTCGAACAAAAGGCAGAGCATGCGAGACCAATCGACGCGATTCCGATCGAAAGCAGCGACAGGCCGATAAAAACCGACAACAGGTGCTTCATCCCGAGTCCGCCCTGTTCGATCGCCGTCACTGGGTAGACGAAACTCACCGCCATCATCAAGATGACGAAGACGAAGGTGACGCTGTACTTCGCAATGATCATCTGGATTGCGCTCAGACCGCTGGTGAGGAGCAGCTCGTCGGTGCCGCGTTCGCGCTCTTCCGCGAATACCCGCATCGTGACCAGGGGGATCGGAATGATAAGCAAAACCCCCAGTTGTTCCATCACGGGGTTGAATACGCTGTCGATCAAATTGACGTGAGTCGGGATGGTGTCGGACTCGAAGCCGCCCATTGTGTTACTCGCGAACACGAACAAGATCTGATTGTAGAGGCGCAGATGTTCGAAGAACGTGATCGCGGTAACGAGCGCCACCATGAAGAGCACGCCATACGCGATCGGTGAGCCGAAGAGCACCGCGATCTCTTTGCGCATCAATGCAAGGATTCGCGTCATGGTTGATCGTCCGTTTGCGGGTGGCCGCGAAACAGGTCGAGGCTCTGTCCGTCGGCAAGGACTTCTTCGGTTGGTCCCAGAGCGACGAGTTGCCCCTGGTACAGGATGGCGGCGCGGTCGGTTAGCGCGCGCGCTTCGTCGAGGTCATGGGTGCAAAGCAAGAGCGTGTGCTGGCCGCGCAGACTTTTGAGTTGAGCGTGTACGTCACTGCGTTGCAGAGGGTCGAGGCCGCTGGTCGGTTCGTCTGCGATCAAAAGGCCGGGCTGATGCAGAAACGCCTGGGCGAGAGAAACGCGCTGCTGGAAGCCCTTGGAGAGATTCCCGATGCGGCGAGTTCGAACGTCCGAGAGGTCGAATCGATCGAGCACGTCATCGACCGCCCGGGTGAGCGATGCGCCGGTGAGGCCCCGGATGCCACCGGCAAATTTTAAGTATCCGTGAACACGAAGTTCTGGATAAAGCCGAGCGCTCTCCGAGACGAAGCCAATGCGTGCTTGTGCGGCGCGGGGATTGTCGGTTGGTGAAATATCATCGACGGTAACTTCGCCTGCGCTCGGGACGAGAAACCCGGTGACCAATCGAATAAAGGTGGTCTTGCCCGCGCCGTTTGCACCCAGCAGTCCGAAACTCTCGCCGGGCTGAATCTCAAGGTCGACCCCTTTGAGCGCACGGTGGTCCCCGAACTGCCGCGCCAAACCGTGCGCGACGACATGGGCGCCGGAAAGCGGTTCGCGACCGTAAGGAATAGAGCTCGAATCGGGAGTGGGGCCAGCTTCGGGTGTCGCCATCAGGACCGTTTACGGTGGAAAGAGTGAAAAGGTTTCGAGAGGACCGGTAGCTAGAGTTCCTCGAGCATTTCAAAGAAGTTCGGCCATGTCTTCGAGACGCAGCCAGGGTCGCTGATGCGGATGCCCGGGACACGAAGGCCCGCAAGCGCGAAGGACATCGCCATGCGGTGATCGTCGTACGTTTCGATCGTCGCGTCGTGGAGCGGGCCGGGCTGAATACGGAGCGAGTCGGGGCCCGCTTCTGCGCGAGCGCCCATGCGCCTTAGCTCGGTCTCGAGAGCGGCGAGGCGATCGGTTTCTTTGATCTTGAGATTCCAGATGTCTTTGATGACGGTAGGGCCGTCGGCGAAGAGCGCGACCACCGCGTAGGCGAGGGCGGCGTCGGGCGAGTTGTTCATGTTGACTTCGCCGAGGCTGCGCAGGCCCTTCTTTGGGCCGACCAACTCGATCGCGTTTTCTTCCCGGCGAATGCGGCAGCCCATGGGTTTGAGCAGGTCCAAAATTGCGAGATCGGCCTGGATCGAATCGAGCGCGATCCCTTCGATTTTGACTCGGCCGCCGGTGATCGCGGCGGCGCACAGTGGGTAAACGGCAGACGAGGCGTCGGGTTCGACGTGGTAGTTCTGCGGTTGATACTGTTGACCGCTCGGAACGAAAAGTGTGTTTTCGCCCGCTTCACCTTCGCCGGCGCCCCAGCTGGCTTCGACGCCGAACGACGCCATCACCTGGAGGGTGAGGTCGATATAGGGGCGCGATACGATGGCGCCTAGAAAATGAATCTGCACATCTTGCCGCGCGTAAGGCGCGACCATGAGCACAGCGGAGACATATTGACTCGACGCCGAGGCATCCATAAAGACGCTGCCCCCCGGCAAGCCGCCCCCCATCACGCGCACCGGCGGGCAATCGTTGTCACCTTCAATTTCGAGTCGCGCACCCAAGCCTTCGAGGGCGTCGCGCAAATGTGAAATTGGGCGCTCGCGCATGCGTGGGTTGCCGTCGATCACAACGGGGCCTGCGCCCAAAGTCATCACGGCGGTCAAAAAACGCGCCGAGGTCCCCGAATTTCCAATATAGAGTGGCGCTTCGGCGGGGGGGAAGTTTGGCCCTACTCCGCTTACGCGAAAGGTCGTGTCTTCGACGTCGATCGGGGCACCGAGGGCGGCCACCGCTTCGCACATCACCTGGGTGTCGTCGCTGCGCAGGCAGCCGGTCAGGACACTTTCGCCTTGAGCGAGGAAGGCCAGGGGCAAAGCGCGGTTCGTTATGCTCTTCGAGCCGGGGACTTGCACCGTGGCGTCGATGGGGCCGCTCGGTTGGACCGCCAGTGATTTGGCGTGCTTGCTCATCGTCCCGCCTGCTCCGCTGGGTACGGGGGTTCTATAGCGATCGCTTGCGAATATGTGACGGAAGGCTTCATCAACTCTCAATTCAAGGTGGTGTAACGTTGGTTTAGCAAGTCCCCTGCGACTTGGGTCGGCGGCGGCATTTGGGCGGGGATTCGCCAGAGATCTGGGCTTTTTGGGGCTTCTACTTGCACGCATCGCGTTGCTGCATGCGCGGGTGATTGACACCCATTCCGGGCTCGGGCAAACTTCGACACCGCACGAAAAAAACTTTGCGTCCACAAGGGTTTAGCATCAGATCGCTGGTTGGCCTTGGCTTTCTCCTGCGCGCGGCCGCGAAACCCAAACATAGAGTGGCGTCTCTTTGAGACGCTTACAAGCCACATCAATCGCCGGCTCTTAGACGTATAGCCAATGCATGACGTCATGAGGCGGCGCGCGCATGCGCGAAAAAAGGAGACACCCGTTGGTCAAGGTATTGGTATCCGACAACCTCGCAGCCGAGGGGCTGGAAGTTCTTCGGCGAGCACGAGGGATCGAAGTCATCGAGCAGGCGGGCATTAGCCCCGAAGAGCTGCTGAAGATTGTTGGCGACATCGACGGTCTGGCGATTCGAAGTGGCACCAAGGTGACAGCTGAAGTGATCGCCGCTGCCGAAAAGCTTCGCGTGATCGGGCGTGCCGGGATCGGGGTCGACAACGTCGACGTCGCCGCGGCCACCAAGCGTGGTATCGCGGTGTTGAACACGCCAGAAGGCAACAATATTACAACCGCGGAGCACGCGATCGCACTGCTCGTTTCGCTTGCCCGACACATCCCGCAGGCTACGGCCTCGATGAAAGCGGGCAAGTGGGAAAAGAAGAAGTTCCAAGGCATCGAACTCTACAACCGCACACTGGCAGTTGTGGGGCTTGGCAATATCGGTCGTATTGTCGCGCTGCGTGGTAAGGCGCTCGGCATGAAGGTCATCGCATATGACCCCTTCACAACCCCAGAGCGCGCGGGTCAACTTGACATCGAATTGGTTGCCGACTTTGACGAAGTAATGTCTCGTGCAGACGCGATCACCGTCCACGTTCCCAAAACCAAGGACACGATCGGTCTGCTCAACAAAGCCACCTTCGAAAAGGCGCGACCCGGCTTGTTGGTCATTAATGCCGCGCGCGGTGGCATTGTCGACGAAGACGATCTCTTTGAGGCTCTTGAGTCCGGACAAGTTGGTGGAGCCGGGCTTGATGTCTTCGTCGAAGAGCCGCCGCCCGCAGACCATCCGTTGCTTTCGCACGCCAGGGTCATTTGCACTCCGCACCTCGGTGCTTCCACGGAGCAGGCGCAGATCAACGTGTCGGTCGCGGTTGCGGAACAGATCTGCGACTTCCTATTGAATGACGTTGTCCGGAACGCAGTCAACGTGCCCTCGATCTCTCCTGAATTAATGGAAGAGGTTGGGCCGTTCCTGAGCCTTGGCGAAAAGATTGGACGCTTCCAGGGGCAACTCTGCCCCGCGTCGATCGACCAGGTTGAAGTCGAGTACTCCGGCGAAGTGGCCAACTTGAACGTGGCGCCGATTACGATCGCCGTACTCAAGGGCATCCTCGAGTCGGTGCGCGATGGCGTAAACATGGTAAACGCACCTTCTATCGCCCAGGAGCTTGGCCTCAAGGTCATCGAGTCCAAAGTCTCGTTGCCGAGTGATTTTTCGAGTCTCGTCACCGTGCGCGTGCGCGGCTGCGAAGACCGCATGATCGCCGGCACGATCTTCCACGGGCGTCAGCCGCGGATCGTGCGGATCGACGATTTTATGCTCGAGGCCATTCCCGAAGGTCCGACGATCTTTATTCAGAACCACGACCAAGCCGGCGTCGTCGGCAACGTGGGCACGATCTTGGGAGAAGGGGGCCTGAATATTTCGCGTATGCAGCTCGCTCTCATTCCCGAAAAGAGTCAGGCTGCGATGCTCGTGAACGTCGACGGCAGTCCTACTGAGGAGATCATGGAGCGACTGCGCGGCAGTGCCCACATGATCACCGCGCAACTCGTGGAGCTATAACGCCATGACCACCGTAGTCGGAGTCGGCGCCCAATGGGGCGACGAAGGAAAAGGCAAGATCGTAGACTGGCTCGCGCCGCGTGCTGATCTGGTTGCACGCTTTCAGGGCGGGAACAACGCGGGGCACACCCTCGTGGTGGACGGCGAGAAGACGGTGCTCCACATCGTTCCGTCCGGGATCTTGCACCCGGGAAGCATCAACCTGATCGGTCCCGGCGTTGTTGTCGATCCCGGCGCGTTGCTTACTGAGCTTGCGGCGCTGACCGAACGCAAAGTCTTGAAAGATCCTTGGCGGCTTCGTGTCTCCGGGCGCGCGCACGTAATTTTGCCGTGGCACCTGGCGCTTGATCACGCGCGGGAAAATGCTGCGGCCAAGGGAAAGAAGATCGGAACCACTGGACGTGGCATCGGCCCGGCTTATGAAGACAAGGCTGCGCGTCGGGGCATCCGCATGGCGGACCTGCTTCACCCAGAAGAACTCGCTCAAAAAATTCGCACGCTTGCGGACTGGAAGAACTTTGAGCTGGTGAACTACTTCAAGGGTGACCCGGTCGACGTCGATGAGTTGATCGAAACCGCCGTTGGGTGGGGACGAGATCTCGAACCCTACATTGACCACACCGGACACATCCTTGACAAGGCATTGCGTGACGGCAAAAGCGTCTTGTTCGAAGGCGCGCAGGGTACGTTCCTCGACATTGACCACGGCACGTATCCGTTCGTGACCTCGAGCAATTGTGTAGCGGGTGCGGTCTGCACCGGCTCCGGTGTTGGGCCGACGAAGATCGACCGTGTGCTCGGCATCACCAAGGCGTACACGACACGCGTCGGCGAGGGCCCGTTTCCCTCGGAGCTCCACGACGATCTCGGGGAACAGCTCCGCACGGCGGGTTCCGAATTTGGTGCGACGACCGGCCGACCACGACGTTGCGGTTGGCTCGACTGCGTGATGCTTCGCGAGTCCGTTTGCGTGAACGGCATCACGGACCTGGCCATCAACAAGCTCGACATTCTCAGCGGTTTCCCCGAGCTGCAGATCGCCACGGCGTACCGCATCGACGGCAAGCTGCGACACGAGTTCCCGATGACGATGACGGACGTGGCCAATGCCGAGCCGGTATACGAAGCGATGCCGGGTTGGACCGAAGACGTCACGGGCGCACGCAACTTTGACGATCTGCCCGACAATGCGCGTCGCTATATCGATCGAATCGAAACTTTGGTTGAAGTGCAGGCGGCGTTCATCTCGGTGGGCCCGGGGCGGGACGAAACGATCATGCGCACGGATCTCTTCGCCACGAATTAGCCGCCTGCGAGCACATCGTTCCAGGAACGAGAACGGCTCTCAACTCATCCGCCAAAGCAGCCGATGGGGCAGGGGGCTGTTTGAGTCAGGCGGGCCGTGGTTTCACGGCCTTGCGCTACCTCACCTTTCTTCGGAGTGTGACCAAGGTTGGGTCAGAACCTGCGCGTCATGTCCGCCAATTTGATGAATGGCGGCGCCGACCCCGACACGCTCGCGCGTCTCGTCGAGTCGCTGGCGGTGGACGTGTTGGCGGTGCAGGAAGTTTCCCACGAACAGGCGGAGGCGCTTTCGCGGTTGTTTGATTACGGCGAAATCGATCCGGATCACAACTATGTCGGGATGGGTTTGCTCAGCAACTACCCGGTGACGGTCGAGCGGATTCCGTTTACATGGGGCTTTGGACAGACGGCGCGAATGCTGCCGAAGGACTTCGCTTCACTTTGTGAGCCGCTCGAAATCACGAATCTCCACGTCGCTGCACCGCATATGGTTGCGCCGGCACCCGGCCCATACTTGCGCTGGCGGCAGGCCGCTGAATTCAAACGATACTTGCGCGCGTCAGATGCGCGTGAGGCGGATCGCGAAATGGAGCAGGGCGATCAACCGGCTCTAAGTCCAAACTGCAGCACGATCAACAGCAGCAGTGCAATGGACGTGAACACGGGCGAAGGTTCGCCGCTGTGCCCCGGTGAAGATCTGCGCGAGGGCAAAGCAGCACCGACGAACCTCGCTGACCCCAAGCGCCTGAAGAAGGACGCCGTAGCGGGACCAGCGAGAGTTCTGGTGGGTGACTTCAACTCGACGCCCTACTGGCCGTGGTACTGGCGAATGGATTCCCAGTTCACCGACGCGGCGGTGACCGTCGCTAACATGTCGGGAGAGTCGCCCAAGCCAACTTGGGGCCCCTGGCCCGGTTCACCGAGGGTGCTGCGCATCGACCACGGGTTCTTGCGGCGCGTGGATGCAGAAGGCTTTGAGGTTGTCGACGTTGCAGGCTCTGACCATTGTGCTCTTGTCATGGATCTGGTTCTCCCGGTTTAGTGTTCGTGGTTTCTGTGTTTGTCTGTGTTGGATTCTGTGTTTGTCTCTGGTCTTTGTGTTTTTTACTGCTTGTCGTTGTCGCGATTCAATGCGCTCGTGATCGATTCAAATTTCGCGACGTGTAGACGTGTAAATGGTGCGAGCGGGAAGTGAATCTGAGGGGAAGCATCTCCCCGCTCGGCTTTTTCGTGCTGTCTCGCGTTCGATTGTTCCGTGCTTGTTCAGTGCCTAGTGCGTTTTCTAGACGAGTGTTATCGCCGGCCACTTTTCAGGTTTTATCTGCCTAGTTCCCTATATAGACGGGCCCTCGATCGATAAGCGGAATGGCGTAGCCCTTACGTCACCCCAGATGGTGTTCGGCTGCGTGAGATATTGCGTGGCGGGCTCAAGGGCCTCGGCCTAGCCGCAGTATCTCGTGCTTCCTTCGAAGAGCCGCCGTCAATTGGCTCTTCAAGAGGACCGGCGTTGACCCCCCCACCTTACGCGAACAAAACGCGAAAGCAAGCGAAAAGCGAAAGAAAAGCGAAAAAAAATGGAACGGCGAACCTGGGGTTCACTTCATCCCTGAATTCACGCACGAAATCGCCTCGACACGTTACGGGCGCGGTGTTAATCACTGCCCGGGCCCATAGCTCAGTTGGTAGAGCTGTGGACTTTTAATCCATCGGTCGCCGGTTCGAGTCCGGCTGGGCCCACCACATCGACTTCCATGGCAGTCCAAGGAAGTCTGTATTCATGCGCTGTGAATCATACTTACAGGTAAGCAAGCTCCGATGAAGCCCGACGCGAGTCGTTGACATCCGGGGGGAACAGCGGGCCGGTTTGAGCGCAACAGCGCACGCCCGCCAACAAACCTGTGATGCGGCTCGGAGACGGGATCGAAGCAGAGGTTGTCGAGTTCGTGCGGCGAAGAGTGTGCCCGCCCGCCGATTGCAACCAAGCGGTTGAGTGAACTCCCAGACGGACGTATCGCATACGCGCTTCGCCACGCCTGGTGAGATGGACCCCCCATGTTGTCTTCACGGGTGTAGAATTCCTGGAGAAACTGGCGGTCCTCATACCGTCACCGAGGGGCAACATCACCCGCTACCACGGCATCCTGCCCCCAGGCGCGAAGTGGCGCGGCACCGTGGTTCGCGACCGCGCGAAAGCCGAGAGCAGGTTCCGGACGGAGCCCCCCCCCCGCGCGGCGGATCCCGTTCGACCTGTAAGGGACTCCCGTTCGATTCCTTCCGGCACAGCTGCGCTCGCCCGCAGGGGCAGAGCGCAACCCGGCGAAAATTTGGCAATTTCAGCCGCCGTGACCGGCCCAGCTCCCACCCGCCACTTGGATTGAGCGTCGCGGATAGACCTCCTTTGGAATAAAAGGCCGGCTGTTTGCACTATCGTTCGTCTCGGCGGCACAAGACTCTCTCACAGGCAGACCCTGCAAATCCGCAGGCCCTCGGTCATCGAACGGGGCGTGACCGGGACGATGAGACCAGCTTCTCTTATTTAGTCTATCTGGAGCCTCAGCCCACCAACATCGAAAGCCAGCGCATGCCCAGCGTCATTTATTCTCGAAAATTCTTGTATACCGGCATGCTGCTCGTGGGATTCGTGATTGCTTCGCTCGTTCTGTTGGAGCTCGGTGTACGAATCTTCGACATCGGTCCCAAGATCAACCCCGTGTGGAGCGGGAACTATCGCCTGTCGGAGAACCCAGTCCTTGGCTACGAACTGGCCCCCGGTTCACTGGACGTGGATTCCAGAATCAACAGCCATGGAATGCGGGACAAAGAGTATGGGGTGGAGAAACCGCCCAATACGTTTCGCATTGCCGTCATCGGCGACTCCATCGCGCTTGGCTTTGGGGTTCGCGAAATTTTCACTTTTTCGAACCAACTCGAGGAGATTCTGAATCGGAGCTTTCGAACAACGAATGGCGTCCAATTCGAGGTGCTGAACTTCGGTGTTACAGGTTATGGCTTCGAGCAATCTGCAGAGATGCTTCGATCGCGGGCCATTGTTTTTGATCCAGACGTCGTGATTTACGCCTACACGTTGAATGATCCACAGGAATACAGCCTGGAGATGGGCAACCTCATGGCATTATTGACCGATGCGGAGAAACGTTTTCTACTCCTAGACGGCCCCAAGAACCTCGCGCAAAGTTCGCGCCTGTATCGATTCGTGCGTTACCTGCTGACCCGAGCCGACAGCAAAGTCGGCGAAGTGCCGGTGATGGAACGCGACGACCCACAGTTCCGTGCGCATCACGAAGGAAAGTTTGCCGACTACTATGCGCAGCTCAATAC
>JASDVE010000325.1:0-11830 GCA_041891195.1 Myxococcota bacterium
TTGACGTCGTATAGGGCGCGCAGTTTGGCGCGGGGGCCCAGCCTCCGATCGACGCCGTGTTCACGATCAGGCCTGAACCCCGCTCGGCCATGTGCTTGCCAAAAATGGTCGAGCCGTGGACGACACCCATCAGATTGACCGACATCGTCCATTCCCAATCGCCTTCGGTGAACTCGCGAAGCTTGCCGCCAAAGAATATGCCGGCGTTGTTACACGCAACATCGACCGCGCCGAACTCGTCGATCGATGCAGCAGCCAGGGATTCAATATCCGACCGCTGCGACACGTTGCAAGCAAGCGCGATCGCCCGCGCCCCTTCGGCTCGAAGCGCGCTCGCGACTTTCTCGGCAACCTCCCCTTCGATGTCGGCAACGACGACATTCATTCCCTGTTGTGCAAAACGGCGACACATCCCTTTGCCGATTCCACTGCCTCCGCCCGTCACGACTGCGGTCTTGCCCTTGAGATGCTGAATACCTGCCACGTGTTCGTCCTTTCGGTCGTCTCGACGCCTTGGCGCGCGCGTTTACTCGGTCACCCTCATCATCGCCCAATCGCGAGCAATCGCTAGCGGCCGGTGCAACCCAACCCCTTTCGCACTTAAACGCGAGAAGACACGGCTACCTCGCAGGCTAGAGTTGCGGGACCGCGTGGGCCGGCGACCCAAGATCCGCCCCTCGCTGAGGTGCCCGACGTCATCCACCCATCCCCTGCGCCAGGAGCCCCCTTGCCCGATTTATCTCTGATCCAAATCGCTCGCGACTTACGCGAACTCATCGAATCCGAAGCCGACGCAATTGAAAGCGATTGCACCCTGTCGAAACCGGTCGTCGACGCGATTGAAAAGGCCGGACTCTTTCGACTGAGCACGCCCAAAGAAATTGGCGGCCTCGAAGCCGACGTCGACACCGTGCAAGCGGTCTGCGAGGAAATCTCTTTCGCAGACGGCGCGACAGGCTGGGCCTTCACGCAGAACACAATCACCGGCGCCTACCTCGCCTACATCGAACCCGAATACGCGAAGACCTTTGCCGCCACGCGCGCGGGCGCGGGACACTTCGCGCCCATCGGCATCGCGCATGAAGCGGAAGGCGGGTACCGCGTTTCGGGAAACTGGCAGTTTGCGAGCGGATCGGGACACGCCGAATACATGGGCGGCGGCGCAATCATCATGCGTGACGGTGCTCCGGCTCCGATGGGAGCGGACGGTTCGCTCCCGATCGTTGGCTTCTTCGTCCCCAAGAGTTGCGCAAAGCTAAAAGGGAACTGGGACACAATGGGGCTACGCGGCACGGGAAGCTACGACTACGAAATCCCCGAGATGTTCGTCGAGCAGGGCGCCACCTGGAACATCAACATGGGCTATGCGCCGCACAAGAGTGGCCAAGAGATCTACGCGCTCGGCCCGCAGGCCTACGGCAGCATCGGCTCCTGCTCGTGGGCGATCGGTGTTGCTTCTCGCGCGCTACATGAGATCGCAGAAATTGCAAAGGCGGGACGAACGCGAATGGGTTCGCTCCCCCTTAGAGAGCAGCCTGAATTCCAGCGCAACTTCGGCTTTCACAAGACCGCAATCGAGGCGTCGCGCATGCAACTCAAGACAATTTTCAACAACGCCGTCGCGCTTTTCAAAAGTGGCGCAAGCCCCGAAGCGTGTGGAGACGCCGTATGCCAAACCAAGGCTCATGCGAACTACGTTGTGAAGCATGTCGCCAAGTCGGCTGTCGTTTTCGCATGGGAAGCATCGGGCAGCGCGGGCATGCGGAACCCGAGCCGCCTCCAACGATGCTTTCGAGACATCTATATCGGTGCGGGCCATCAAGTTTTTGACGACCGGGCCTACTGCGAATTCGCGAAGCCTTCGATCGGTGTCGACCGGCTTCCGTTTTAGGCGAAGTCTCAGCAAGACGTCGAAGATCACCACAGCTGCCGAAGCGTGCTCTATTCGCTTGGCTCATCACCAAAAGAGGAAACCTGATGCCTGCCCCTCGTCCTCCACAGCCTGCAACACCCGCCTCTGATGCCTTTGAGATTCATCGCGCACAGGTGGCCGACGGAATGAACCTCGCTTACATCCGCGAAGGCGTTGGCGGCTATCCATTGTTGCTCGTGCATGGATACCCGGAGACGAAGCGAGTGTGGTGGCGAAACATTCTTCCGCTCGCCGAAGCAGGCTTCGAGGTCATCGTGCCGGACCTTCGGGGCTACGGCGATTCAGATCTCTCCGAAAAAGACGAATATGACATCGTTCTCTATTCGAAGGATCTATTCGCGTTAGTCCACAACGTTCTCGGTCATGAGAAGTTCGGCATGATCGCTGGCGACGTCGGAGGTGCGGTCATCGTCGACATGGCGAACCGCTACAAGCAGCATGTCGATCGGATGATCTTCTTCAATACCGTTGCACCCATCGTCCCCGATGAACCCGAGTGGTACGCCGAACGAGGCCTGTCTATGAACCCTTTGGAACACGGCCCAACCGGGGACTACCGCATTCGCCAGGGACGCGACCCCGCAAAGCTACGCGCGGACCTCGACACCCCCGAACGCTGTCGCCAGTACGTGCGCGACTTTTACGAACACCGCCTCCTCGCATCGCAATACTCATTCGAGGAAGCCGACTTCGACTTCATGGTCGAACCGTTTGGTGACCTCGATCGTCTGGCCGCCGGGTGGGCGCCGTACCAGCTTGAATATGGACGGCCGATGAGCGAGATGCCGATGATGATGCAGAAGACCGAGACTCCCACAATGATCCTCCATGGGCCCGAAGATCAAGTCGTGCCAAACGATTTTCCAAAACGCTGCGAGCTTGCGTTTCCGAATCGCACGGGCCCGCTCGTGATCCCCGAATGCGGTCACTTTCTTCAATGGGAGCGCGCAGACGTGCTGAACGATCTTTCCATTCTTTACTTCGCAGGTCTTCGCAGCGGGGGTTAGAACGAAAGCGTCTATGACTGAAAAACCGAACCCGCTTTGATCGTTTTGCGCGCAACGTCTTCGTTAATCATTTCGACGTTGCCTTCAACGACAACTCCAGAACCAAAGTGATGGTCTCCCCGCACCCTCCAACGGTCACACTTCGCAAGCGACGGCGCACCCTCTGAAAAGCGTTGCATGAGGTCATCGATCATGCCGAAGTGTGTCGGGTCGAGGTCAACGACGGGATTGCGGTCTCCCGAATCAGCCGAGGGTACAAGCCGGTGATCCGATGAGACCTCGTAGGCGTCGGACCAAAGTACGAGCAGATCGTTTGTCGTCTTTACGGGTGCGAATCGAGTTCGCGGCACCTCGATCGCACGGGCGCCTGGAAACAATGAAATCGCTGCCCCCATTGCAGTTTCGATCTGATAACAGCGCGGGCTATCCGGGTCGCTCGCCGAAACCGGTTTCTCATTGCAGATCACGGGCAAGTCGAACGCACCGGCACGAAGCGCTTGATCCAATGCGCGAAGGTCCAACCATAGGTTGTTGGTATTGAAGTACCGGTGTCGCTCCACGTTTTGAAATGCATCCCGGTCTTTATCCGAACACTGCGCGACTTCGCGTAGGATCAAACCGCCCTGAGCATCGATCGCCAGATGCCCGCCCTTCTTGTCTGCTTCCGTCCTCTTTGCCACTTCCATTACAAAGGGAAGCTCCTCGGTGGCCATCCAACCGAGAATCGAAGGGTCGAGGACTGCGCCCAGGTTGTCGGCGTTCGAGACAAAGCAGTACCGGTATCCCTTGTCGAGCAAATTTGCGAGCATTCCCGAGCTCGCCATCGCAATGTAGAGGTCCCCATGTCCCGGTGGACACCATTCGAGGCTTGAGTCTTCGGGCCACTCAACCGGCTCGAACGTCTCTGTCAAAATTCGCGGCACTTTGTGTTGCAGAAAGTCGAGCGGAAAACTGCCCGCCAACTCGGGATAGGCCGCCAGCGCAGCGAGGGAGTCATCTTGCGTCCGGTAGCTGTTCATCAAAATCAACGGCAATTCAACACCATGGAGTTCTCGCTGATGTAGAATCTGACGCGCGATCAAATCGAGAAAGCTCACGTTCTTACGAACGGGCAGCAGCGACTTTGCCTTCGCTAGCCCCATGCTGGTCCCCAACCCTCCGTTGAGTTTGACCACGGCTGTCTGACCCAGCACCTCGAGCCCGCAATTTTTGTAGCCGGATATCTCTTCGTAACTCGACACGGCATCGGCGGGCTGAATGTCCGCCTCTCGAATCAACGTCTCACCATTTGAGGCTACGAACGCGGCAGAGCGACTGAATGACTCCACCGCGATCTGCGGCAAACCAGCACCGCTCATTTTCTCAGCCAACCGTCGAACACGCGAGTCCATGGCGAATCGATCTCCTTCGTCGTCATTCATGATCAATGCTGAAACGTTACGGGAGACCATCGCCCCGCGCGCTTCGCCGTTTGATTAATCCTAAACATAGAAGAATGCATCCTCACAAACGCATCATGGGACGTAACCCCTTCGACTGCGTTCGCGTGTCTCCTCAACCGGTGCTGGCTCTCCAAACAACGACGCAGCTACAGCTCTCAAGGGCGGTCCCCGATGCCACGAACTGTCTTGAGCCTCATCGAGAACGACAAACCGTGGCTCAATGCAAAAGCGCTTTTACCGCCGCGCCGCGAGCCCAGATCGCCGCGGGTTTTTGCAAGTACGCAAGATCCTCGACCGGGTTTTGATCGACAAGTAAAATGTCAGCGGCAAGGCCTTCGCGTATTCGGCCCGTCACAGACGCGATCCCCAAGGCATCGGCGCCGTTCGCCGTCGCGGCGGTGAGCGCCTCGGCGTTCGAAAGACCGACAACTTGGGCGAACACAGGCAGTGCTTTCGCAAGTTCGTGGTGAAAGACGCCGGGGATGCCTGCGTCCGTCGATGCGACAAACTTCACGCCCAATGCTTTCATTTCGGCGAAGATCTCTTGAAAGGTTCCGATCCACCCCGACCCGGAATCGAGACGCGCTTGCCATCCACAATGGATCGTCGGCGAAACCCAGGTGCCTCGCCGCACCATTTCTGAAACGACATCTGACTGGAAGCCTGACGCCCACTTCCCGTCTTCCCCGACCCATGAACAATGCTCGATAGTCGTAATGCCCGCGAAGGTCGCGTTACGGATGCCATCAGTGCCATGACAGTGCGCGGCAACCGTCAGCCCGTGCGCCTTTGCAGCCGCGATCAAATCAGTCATGAAATTGAGATCGAACTGTGCGTCTTTGGGCGAACTCTTCGGAGTAAAGCGTCCACCCGTCGCCATGACTTTGAGCAGATCGACACCGCGGTCGCGTTGGCGCTGAAGCACAGCCTTGGCTTCGTCGATGGTCGCTGCTTCGCCACCCCAGAAATGACAATGTCCGCCGACACTGGTGACGGGTTGACCTGCACAGAGAAAACGCGGCCCAGGAATGTCACCCGCAAGGATTCGGTCTCGAATTTCGATTTCCGCCCAAGCCCCTCCGCCAAGATCTCGAGCCGTGGTGATCCCCGCTTCGACCATACGTTTTGCACGCGCTGCCATGGCGCCGAGGTCCCGAGGTGCTTCGAGCGTAGGCGGAGTCGTGATTTCTGGATCCAGTTCGAGATGCACATGTGCATCGATCAATCCCGGCACGAGCCAACCCCCGCCAGCATCAATCGCACCCTCAGACGACACGCAATGTTCACCGAGCGCGGTGATCCCCGTTTCGTCGAACGCGATGGCGTTGTGCTCGCTCACACTTTCGCCATCGAAGATATTCACGTTGACGAGTCGTACCGGCTCAGACACTGCGGGGCCCCCTCGCTTCCAATCTCTCATATGGCGTCACTCAACTCGCGACCTCGTCATGCAGAGCGACGCGGGCCACAAGATACTAGCTGGGCTTGCCGGCGACCGCGGCGGTGAAAAGTGGGCGGGCGAACAGCTAAGCCGCGTTGCTCCGCCTGGCCATCACTGAGTGTTGCTCAAGCTTCCCTCGCGAATTGGACTGAACAGATCCGTCGGGACTTATCGCACGCGATTCTTTACCGCGTCCCCGTCCGCAACAGGGCGGTCGCACTCGGGCTGTTCGCATGGTCATAAAGAGTCTTTGCGATCAATACACCTGACGCCGAGAGCGTAATCGAAGCAATGCTCTAACATGTGAACCACTTCATCGCACCAGACCGTTTCTGGCGCCAATTACCGAGATCAAAGGGGGACTCGAATCATGAAAAAATACTTGCTTGTCAGTTTGATGTGTTTCATCGCAACCCACTCCGCCATCGCCGAGGAATCGAACGGCGTCGCGTTGGAAGACTTTTCCGTTGGCGCAGGCTTTGGTTTCCACGCCAATGACCACAACGATGGTTTTCTGATCAACTTTGGGCCCGCGTACCACTTTGATAAAAACTGGTCCGCCGGTGTGGATATGCAATTCGGTTTCGAGGACGATGCGTTTCTCTTTTCGATGCCCTTTTACGGTCAGTACGACACCGACAACTTCGCAACCGACATGGACATCCTGAAGGACATGCGCGCCTTTGCGAAATTAGGCTTGGGTTTCACCTACGCCGAGTTCGATCCGTCCGGGCCGATCGACTTCGACGACACGGGCTTTCTGTTTGTGATCGGTGGCGGTGTCGCGTATGACCTCAACGAACACATCTCGATCGAATCCCGCATGCAGTTCAACATCACCACGAACAACACCAGGAACAACACGGGAAAATTATTCGACGATAAGTTCTATTTTTCCTGGGAAGTACTGGCGGCGCGTTATCGCTTCTAGACCGTCCGCGCCTTGCTAAAGGTCTGCAGCGCGGTGAGGCTGAGCCTCACCGCGCTGAATGACTTCAAGCCACCCAAGGCAAAACCGTTCGTTCGATGCCGGAACCTTCTCGTGCGGGCCCCGTTCAAGCTCAGCGAGGTTTCTTTTGCAGCCCAGCCACATGACGCTTTGCGGGCGGACGAGGCCGGGTCGGCTCTTAGTTCGCACTTCTGCGTTCAGCAAGCACGTCTTCTACTTCACTTCGTTTGACGCGCAACACGCTCGGCAACGCAGCCTTCGTGTCCCGTTCGCCTACCCAGCGAAATGTCATAAAACCCTCTCGATGTCCCGCCGTCTCGATCCAGTTGGGGTGGGCCGTTTTACCGTGGGCAACAACGAAGCGAAGTTTGCCGTCGTCGTCGATGACTGAATGGTCGAGGCTCCGGTGCGTTCGTCGTGTCGCGTAGTCGACGCTTTCATGCCACCGGGATTCGATAGCGAGGTTCCAGTACCGAACGTCGAGGGGCTCGGTCTCGATGATCAGCGCCTCGTCCTCGTCAATTTGGTAGGTGCCGAACATATACAGGTTGTCGCTGCCACTGATGTCCGCGCCGAAATCAGTTGAGTTCATGCGAGCGAAGGTATTCGGGGTATCGAACAGTTCGGGCATGATGGTTCGGTGCATGGTGCTCATGAACTGAAAACCGTACGAAGCTTCGCTGAGGCGCGCGGCAACTTCGCGATCTGTCGAATTGGGAATTGCGTCGAAAGGCTCGCGGCCTTTGACTTCGATGTCGTATGTCGCCAGAACCTCGGTTTCGCGATCGCCAATGTACTGACGAACGAGAATCCCATTGATGCCCGGAGAGGTATCAACCCAGTTTGGGCCGCCGTCGTCTTGCTTGGTGAGATGAATTTCAAAGTTGCCGTTGCGATCGGGTTCGAGCGTTCGTTCGTTGAAATAGCCGAGCTTGCCAGATCGGCCGTCCGGGCCGCGCGAGCCACCGATGGTGAAGCTCAAGTGTCGAACGGTGCCGACGTTGCCTCGGATCACATAGTCCCATTCGTTGGTGAGAGAAACATTGTCGTATTCTGCATCGGGATTGTCGCCACCCACTTTTCGGATCTTCGTGTCCATGCGTGAAAAGTGCGGGGCTTTCGCGTTTCCGTCGCCGGTTACGTCACTCGACATGGCCAAGATACGAAGAAGGGCTCGCATCCCCTCGTAGGCTTCGCGTTCGGTTTCCGAATCTTCAAGCACGACTTCTTTCATTTGCTCGATCGTCCGCTGCAAATGTTCGAAGGCTTTCACGCTCTCGAGTTCACGGTAGGGGTTCGCGTCTTTTGCAGGTGCACGTTCAATTTCACTCGGTGTGGTCCCTGCGCACCCCAGTAAACAGGCCAAAAGCATCGCCCCGACCACGGTCACGATCATCTCTCTCTTCGAAGTACGCTTGAACATGAAGATCCCTTCGTCAGAAATTTTCACGACAATAGTGCAATAACCTGCTGACCTCGTTTATCTCGATCTCGTATTTTGCTCGCATTCAATCCAGAGCACACTGAAGATACTTTCCCGCCGGAGAATTGAATCCCGACAATGATCAGATCAGCCAATCCTGTCAGCCTGCTTGCGCAGCTCCGCTCTACAATCGGGGGGGGACTTCTGTGAGGGCATAAGCCCGAGCACGTACCGTCAAGCCCAAGACTTCGGCGGCACCGTACTCTGTGACGACAATGTCGAGTTGATGTCACGGGATCGTTACGACTGTCTCGACCGCAAATGTCGCTCGTTCGCGCGACAGCGACTCGCCGTTGACTTCAACGGTAGAGGGCATGCCGATCATCGAACAATCGTCGGCTTCAAAGCTGCTGTCGGAAGCGAAGTCCTCATGCCCGCCGATCGTCGGGTGTTGGCGTCCGTCTATAGTGTCGGCCACGACCTGCCCCACCAAGTCGACCATCAATGCGCCGTTGATCCATCGCACAATTCGGTTGGCTGAGATAATCATCGATGTATTGACATATCTGGGCGTTCGGAACTTTGTCGGCCTTGTTCCGTCGCATCAGGCTCGTGGTGAACATCTCGCGATGGATGCCGTAGTCACCAGCGGGCTGTCCGTCAACGAATCTGAGAGCGCCACCGAAACCTCACCGATGCCGGCCTGCAGCGTGGCGCTGTCGGGGACGAAGTCGCGCACCCTTGCGGCAATTGCGCGTTCGATATCGATGGCCCCGATCTCGGCGAGTTCCATAGGCTTGCATCGGGTTTCGATCATGATGTCGAAAAGGCATGACAAGCCGCACATGCAGCGGATAGGTTCATGGGTATGAAGGAGTCCACGGCCCCACCCTCCACGTGCTTTTGGAAGATCGACTTCAACATGTTGAAGGAGGCGTCGAAGCTTCGTAAGCGCGACCCCAAGAACTTTCGGGGCGCCGTGCTGACCTTCTTCGCTTTCGGCGGAAGCGATGACGGGACGATCGTCCAGAAGATGCGCGCCCACCCGGCCGGTAGTCTGATCCTGAAAGAACGAATTCCCCTCCCGGCTGGGATCACG
This sequence comes from Myxococcota bacterium, assembly GCA_041891195.1. GTDB lineage: Bacteria > Myxococcota_A > UBA9160 > UBA9160 > UBA4427 > DUBZ01. Next base: position 9,295 of record JASDVE010000325.1, read on the forward strand.
AAGCCCGAACTGTTCAGAGATCTGCCCGAAGGTAGCCTCGGCCGCATCGAGGAGGGCGATCCACGCCTGCTCCACCCCACGGAGCGGATCAAGGACTGGGTCAGCCCGACGTTGGAGTCCATCATCGCGGCAAATACGCCGGCGGCGGCGGATTCTGATCAGGACTGAGAGCATCTGGCGCCGCCGAAGCGTCGGAGCGAATGCGAATCTCGATCGCAGAGTGCGACGCGATCGTATCAATAAAGATCTCAGTCATGGGCTCGTGATCGAACAATCATGAGAGTGAAGGAAACCGGGCGCCAGCGTCACTCGCCTAGCCCTTGCAAAGGCGTCGGCCTTGGCTTCGAGTTCGCCAGCCGGAATCACAGCCAAGGGATTGTCGACGCCGCGCGGCCGGTTCAAATACCAACACCTCGTCGCGTCGGTCCCAATCGATTTTGATCCTTGATCAGTGACGAGAATCACGAGGAATCAAACTCGCGTACGGATCGCAAAAATCAATAGAGCGATTCATCGAGGCCGTACGCTTCTTCAACTCTCGTTCAGCCATCATTATGACGATGTCAACTGAAGCCTGCCCTACCCTGCTCCCGGAGACAAATACAGACACACGATGCGAAGATCCGAGAATCACGACCGCTTCCATACGCACGACAGGGCACGTTCGACGGTGATTTTCGTGCTCGGCATCACGATTCTGTTTGGGGTCGGAGACGTCGCCTTCGCATCGAACGACATCATTCGCGAGATCCGCATCGTACGGGGCAATGTCTTTACCGAAGTAGAAGCCAACCAGAATCGAGCATTTCAAACCGCCAACCTAATGCACACGACCACCCGCGATCACGTCATTAGAGGCAAGCTTTTGTTCGGCGAGGGAGAAGTCGTTGACGACGAACTCCTCGTTGCAACCGAGCGAACGATTCGCGAACTCGAATTCGTAAACGAGGCGCGCATTCGTGTCATTCGCGTCGACGATAAAACCGTCGACATCGAAGTGCATACCGACGATGCCTGGACACTTGTTCCAGGAATTGTCTTCGAGAGCGGCGGTGGAATCACGGAGGTTGGGGCCACTGCAACGGACACGAACTTCGCGGGCTTCGGAAAGAAACTCTGGGTGGAAGGCATTCACAACACCGACGAGGGAACGAATTACGCAGCTGGCTACACGGACCCCCAAGTTCTGAACTCGTGGTGGCAGGCGAATACAAATTTTGAAACGGGCCCGTTGATCGACGTTGTCAACGTTTGGGCAATACGCCCATTTTACTCCCCCGATACAGAATGGGCCTTCGGAGGTTTTGCAAACTGGCGCAGAGCCGAGACACGCTTGTTCGAAAACGGGGACGAAGTCAGCCGTTTTCACGAGTCGAGCCAGCGTGCGCAGATCTTTGCAGCACGGGCATTCGGCCCCCGCTACAACAAACTCACGGCGGATCTCCAGTTCGTGTACGACGAACGGCGCTTCGATTTCACCAAAGGAGCTCCCGTCCGTCTGCCAGACGATGAGCTTAATCTCATCACATCCGTTGGGCTTTTTTGGCGCAAGGAATCTTGGGTCAAAGAGAATCGCATTCGCAAGATGACGATCACAGAAGACATTCGGCTGGGTCACGAAGTTGGAGCTCGGGTCGGCCGGGCAGGCATCCCGATCCCGAAGGGCGAAAAATACTGGGACGTCAGTGGATCCTATCACCATGCCATGGTTCCAGGAGACGGCCAGTACCTGTTCTTTTCGAGCGACGTGTCGACCGAGGACGATCAAAATACGATCTTGCTTACACAAGCGCGGTACTTTTACAAAGTGACACCGTGGCAGACCTTGGCGCTCAATCTCCAGTTCAAGCGAGCGTGGAATTTGGAGTCGTCACGCCAAATTTCGCTTGGCGGCGAGTCCGGGCTCCGCGGCTTTCGCGCACGGCGATTCAACGGCAATAAGTCAGTGCTGATGAACGCGGAGACGCGACTGTTTTCGCCACTCGAAATCTATACCGTGGCACTTGGAGCCGTGGCATTCGTCGACGTCGGTCGTGCATGGGAAAGCGGTTCCCAAATTGATCTCGACGAACTGGGGTATAGCGTCGGAGTCGGCATGCGCTTCGGGTTCACTCGCGCCCCAGGCGAACCCATCGGACGCATCGACTTGGGTTGGCCATTGAGCGACGGCGGCTTCGCCTTTACGATCGGAAGCGAGCAACAGTTTTGAGTGGATCGGTCGTTGAGGCCCGATAGGTCGTCCAGTGCGAGCGAGCACGCGCCCCGTCGTGGCGAGCAGTGCGAGAGGATCAGCCGTCGCCGCTTTTGAAGACGGTATGGGTCGGATTTCGGCCTTGGCCTCCGCCCATGCTTCCGCCACCGCCGCCCTTGCCGCCGGACTTGCCGGCATCGGGAACGATCTCTAGTTCGCCGGCTTCGACGAGGGCAGCGACAGCTGGGTGTTCGCCCGCCCTTGCGCGGATCCGGCCTTCTTTGCCCGGCCCGAGGAAAAGCCGTTTTCCGCCAGGAAGCGGAACGTTTAGTGGTTTCTTCGTCG
>JASDVE010000326.1:0-3788 GCA_041891195.1 Myxococcota bacterium
GCCTATGCAGGACACCATCAAAGCGGCCATTGCGGAATTGTCTCAATGGCTGGCAACCCAACTCACGAGTGAAAGCACGCTGGTGCAACTCGCGATCGTTGCGACATCGCTGCTGCTCGCTTGGGTGCTCGTTCGCCCCGTACGAAGCGTCGTAGACCACTTCTTCGACGGCCGGACCGAAACCGCACGCACTCGCCGCTTTGCGACGCTGATAAGACGTTTGGTCTTCCCGGCCATGTGGCTTGCGCTCGTTGGCATCGGGGCTGTTGCAATCCAAGACACTGGCTACGGCGCTTTGATCACCCGCGCCGCATCAAGCCTGCTTGCAGCTTGGTTGGGGATTCGCGTCGTTTCGAGCGCGATCGCGGAGCCCTTCTGGGCTCACGCGGCGGCGATCACAGCTTGGTCGATCGCGGCGCTGAATATCCTCGACTTGCTCAACCCCGCCCTCTCGTTTCTCGACGGCCTAGCGTTCAGCATGGGCGAATCGCACGTGTCCGTGCTGTCGGTCATCAAGGCCGCCTTCATGGTCTCAGTCCTACTCTATTGCGCTCTTGCAATCTCACGATCGGTTCAAAGCCGCATCGCCCACGTCCCCAACCTCACGCCATCGATTCAGGTTCTACTCACCCAAGTCACACGCTTTGCCTTGGTCGTTGCCGCCTTCCTTATTTCGATGAGCGCCGTTGGGATCGACTTGTCGACGTTTGCGGTTGTTGGCGGCGCCATTGGCTTGGGCATTGGCTTTGGCCTGCAAAAGGTCGTATCGAACTTGATCAGCGGCATCATCTTGTTGCTCGATCGCTCGATCAAGCCCGGTGACGTGATCGAGGTTGGCGAGACTTACGGCACCGTAGACAGCCTCGGCGCGCGCTGTACTTCGGTCATCACCCGGGACGGCACCGAATGGCTGATCCCAAACGAAGACCTGATCACCCAACGCGTCGCAAACTGGTCGTACAGCACGAAACTGATTCGGCGGCGGGTGCCGATCGGCATTGCCTACGACTCGGACATCGACCTCGCGACGGCGCTCATCCTCGAGGCGGCGAGTGAAACCGAACGCGTCTTAAAGGATCCCGTCACGAAGTGTCTGCTCAAGGGCTTTGGGGACAACTCGGTTGACTTAGAACTCCGATACTGGATCAACGACCCCGAAGACGGCATTTCGAGCGTAACGGACGCGGTCCTACGCAAAGTTTGGAAGAAATTCCAGGAACATCATATCGAGATCCCGTTCCCCCAACGCGACCTTCACATCCGAAGCGACCTGATTCGCGTGAAACTCGAACCGCCGGACGCCTCGTAGCGAACGTGCAGACCTCGTGCAGTCGCGTAATGGCCCCATCGCGCCGTACACGCGCCCTACATGAACGTCGGGCGCGTCCCAATTACCTTCTTCTCTTTGAGCACTTCGATCTCCTCGTCGCTCAGGCCAAGCTCTTCCTTCAACACTTCCTCGTTGTTTTGCCCGAGGGTGGGTGGCGGCGCAGTGTGAAGTTGATTGCCGAGGATCGAATACTTCATTGGAAAACCGGGGTAGCGCGTGTCGCCCGTGACCGGATGCTTCATGTTTTGGAAAAACTCTCGGTGCTCTAGCTGAGGGTTCGGCATCACGAAGTGACCGTTCACGATCTGCGACGCGGGTACGCCCACCTCGAGCAAGCGATCGACGGTTTCATCGAGCGGTTGGTCTGCGAGCCAAGCTTCGAGCTTCACGTCCAGTGCATCGTGCGCACTGCGACGCCCCGCAAGCGAGCCGAGTGCGGGGTCGTTCGCGAGTTCGTCATCCCCCATCACCGAACACAGCGCGGACCATTGTTCGTCGGTCTCAATGGATAACGCCAGCTCCGCCTCGTCTTGGCAGTAGTAAACGCCCGGCGGTGCCGCGTTGGGAGATCGGTTTTCATCGCGAGACAGCAGGACGCCGTAGGCCGAATATTCAAGCACCTGCTCAACGGCGAGATTCAGAGCCACTTCCACCAAAGGCATTTCGATCAGTTGACCGCGACCGGTGCGTTTGCGCACTTCGAGCGCCGCGATCAGCGACACGATCGCGTGCATGCCCCCGGCGGGATCACACAAGCCGCGAATCACGAGCGGCAAGTCCTTATACCCCGTCATCCAAGCCAGCCCGCTGACTTGCTCAACCGTCATCGCAAAGCCCGAACGATCGCGCCAAGGCCCACTCAACCCGAATGCGGGCATCCGAACCATGATCGCCTTAGGGTTGATGGCTTCGACTTCTTCCCAGCCGAGACCAAAATTTTCTAGCACCCGGGCGGAGAAGTTTTCGATCACCACGTCCGCTTTTGCGATCAGCTGTTTGAGCAGCGCGAGACCTTCTTCACTGTCGAACTGCAGTGTCACTGCCCGCTTGCCTGTATTGGCGCCTGCAAATACGGGAGACCATTCCCAGAGGTCGGGCCCAGGACGCGCGCCGGCAAATCGCATGCCGTCGGGTCGCTGGATGGACTCGACCTTAATGACGTCCGCGCCCATATCTGAAAGAAAACAGGTCGCGAACGGGCCTGCCCAAAACGCGGTCAGGTCAAGCACCCGCAATCCCTCGAGTGGATGCGGTGTGCCGCCAAGCTCCGTGTCGAAGTCGGGTTCGAGGCTTTTGATTTCGGCCAAGACTTCTTCGGTGTGTTCGCCAAGTTTGGGTGCGGGACTCGGCGGCCGAAACTCACCGACGCCCAGTTGGTAGAACGGTCGTGGATGCAACACGCCTTTCTCATTCTCGCGATACACACCCCGCGCCTGGATATGGTCCATGAGTGGCAGCGTTTTGCCGTCACCGATGGGCGTAACCGGAATCCGCAGCAACAACGCGAGTTCAACAATTTCGTCGATCGTTCGCTCGCGCGTCCACGAATGCACGATCTTCTGAATGAAATCGATGTGCTGCATGCGGTGCCAGCCTTCGAGGTACGCGTGGTCCTCGGCGACGTCTTGCTGGCCGATCATCGCGCAAAAGTCTGTCCACTGTTGGCCGGTAATCGTGCAAAACCCCACCCAGCCATCTTGGGTCGGTTCGATCGAAGGCAACTCGATGCCACGCGGCAGCGGCCCTTCATTCCACTGTCCATTGAGATCGTGATAGACCGTGAGACACAGCGTCTGCACTTCGAACTTGGAAAGGTCGACGAGCTGCCCCGCTCCAGTCTTCTTTGCCGAAAGCCACGCGCAAAGCCCACCACTCGCCGCAAACCCACCGGCCGCCCACTCGCTCGCACGCCCACCTGCCGCCAAGGGCTTGCGACCTGGAAGCCCGCGATACGCGATGGAACCCACCGCGGCCTGCAAAGTAAACTCGGTATTGGGACGGTCGCACCAAGGTCCGGTTTGACCGAAGGGAGTGATGCTCACCACCGAAAGCGCCGGGTTGTTCGCCTGCATGGCAGCCAAGGTAAGACCCAATGCGTCGAGGGTGCCCGGGGCAAAGGATTCAAAGACCAGATCGACGGTGCTGACCAGTTCGAGAAAGTCGGACTTGCCCACCTCCGTTTCAAGGTCGATTACGACACTGCGCTTCGACGCGTTCAAGAAGTCAAACAACGCGCCGTCTTCATCTGGGCCGAGTTGTTGACCTGACGCAGTCCAGCTTCGCAGTGGGTCGCCCGTTGGAGGTTCGACTTTGATGACTTCCGCGCCGGAGTCCACCAGGATCTTGGTCGCGTAGGCACCTGCAATTTCGGTCGAAAGATCTACGACGCGAAGTCCAGCGAAGGGCCACAACTCATTTTTTTCCATTTAACCCACTCCCGTTTCGATCGGCGTTCACC
>JASDVE010000326.1:3798-11792 GCA_041891195.1 Myxococcota bacterium
AGGTAGACGCGTACGCGCGTGCGTTCCAACCAAAAACAGCTCGCGTGCTGAGCCGCCACAACTTCGTCTCGTTGCACCCTCAGCTCTTTGTCCAGCAGCGCAAAGGATGGACCCAAATTCTGATCGACGGGGAAACCCGCAACCCATACGTGGTGATGGACGCCAACCGGTCGGGCATCAGTACGGGGGTTTGCAAATGGGGCGGCTTTCGGAGCTTTCTGTCGCGCTGATCCCGGCGGTCCCATCGCGTGTTCGAGATCGCCGTCTGCGACCCGAGCGAGCGCGGCTCTTCACGTTGATGCGGTTGTTTTTCTTCTTGTTTTCCGACCTTGGGGTCAAAGGTCCCCAGGGTATTCCCGTCGGCCGCCGCTCACACCGGCGGATCGCGCAGCGGAAGACTCGATCGGTACGTGTCGAGATGCTGGATGAACTGGCGCAACACGTCTTCGGGGGCGCCCGCCTCCCGCAGCATTTTGATCACCTCGGTCTGCATTTGCATGGCTTCGTCGAATTTGCCCTCTTCTGCGAGGCCTGCCGCCAACGTATCGAGAAACGCTGGAGACCGTTGACCCGGTTTCGCGATCACGTTGCGAATGAGTTTGATCGCCTTCGCACCATCACGCAATTTCGCTTCGGGGAGGGTCGCTAGCGCCCAGGCGTAGTTGTTCACCACTGGAAGCACGTTCGGGCAGTCCCTCGCCCCTGTCTCAAGAATCGACAGCTGCGCTTCAAATTGACGCTGCTGAGACAGCGACGTGTTGAGCATCCCAAGAGTCGGCTCGTGACACGGACGATCTTGGTTGAGTCGGACCAACTCTCCGACAGCCTCTTCCAAACGACCTTGCCCCTCGAGCACGATCACAAGCTTTTCCCGAACCACGAACGCTTCCGGTCGGTGTTCAAGCATCGTGCTCAACACCGCGGTGGCTTCGGGCCACCGCTCAAGCTGCACCAATGCCTCGGAAAGAAGGTCACCGGCCAGAACACTCGTTGGATTTCGATCGAACAAAGGCCGCGCCCATTCGAGCGCGTCTTCGTACTTCTTCGCCAAGATCGCACCAACCGCCCATCCCGCCATGTCGATGTCGTAGATACGCGAGGACGGGTCTTCGCCGAAGAGTTCGAGCGATTCCCCGGCACTCGATAGGGTTGTTGCCCCTGCCACTTCGACGTAACCCAAGGCGCGTAACTGAGCCTCGGCTTGCGGCGTGATATCAATGCGGGATACAGCATTGCTCACGGGGGCCGTTTCTAACATCGCCGCGAGTTTCGCGCGAAGTCCTTTGGCGACGACAGGCTCAGCCTCGAACTTGTTGTCGAGCTCGCCCGGGTCGGCGATCACGTCGTAGAGTTCGGGGTTTACCTTGTGAATGTATTTCCAGCGCCCCTCGCGCACGAAGCGCAAGGGAGACATTTGAAAGGTCGAAGCAATGCGGCTGGCTTCGCCATACGCAACCGAGCCCAGATCATCCGTTTCGCCTCGCAGTAGCGGCGTCAGCGAGACGCCGTCGATATCGCCCAAGGGGTAATGCCCCAACAGGTCGAGGGCAGTCGGGGCAATGTCCGCGTTGCGCACGAGAGCATCGATCCGCTGGCCCCTGGGAAGCGCATCGAGGCCCCACAGGAGCAGCGGAATCTTCATCGTCGTGTCGTAGACAAAATAGCTGTGGGTGCGTTCTCCGTGCTCCAGAAGCCCTTCACCGTGGTCTGCCGTAACGACGACAAGCGTATTGTCTCGCAGTCCCAATGCTTCGAGTTCAGCGATGAAGCGCCCCATTTCGTAGTCCTGGTGCGCAACCTCGGCGTGATAGTTGCTCGAAGGAATCTTCGCGTTGAACTCGGGGATCGGTAAATACGGAGCGTGGGCGCTGAAGTAGTGAAGCCAAAGAAAGAATTCTTCGTCCTGATTCTCTCGCACGAATTCGATGCCGCTATCCGTGATGTCCCCGGCGTCGCGGACTTGGATCACTTCGGCGTTCACTTGACCGTCGCGCTCCCGAAACACTGCACGAAGTTTGACGCCTTCCGTGTCTGTTCCGCGTACGGTCGAGAAGCCTTGTGCAAGCCTGGTCTTGTCGCCCAAGACGACCGCGGCGATCTCGGCCCGGGTTTTGTAACCCGCCCCCGTCAAAACTTCGGCCAAGGTCAGTTGATCGTCAGCGAGCACGTAACCGCCGTTGCCTCGCACACCGTGAGAATAGGGTTGTTTGCCCGTAAAAATCGTAGCGTGGGAGGGAAGCGTTTCGGGACTCGACGTCATCGCCGCGTTGAACAAAACGCCCTCCTCCGTCATCCGATCAAAATTGGGGGACGTCTCGAGACGATGACGAGATTCGGCGAACGGCTCGGCGGGGTTTGCGCTTGATCGGAAAGCGTCGTCTTGAAGTCGTCGCACCCAGCGGTGACAACGAGGGCCACTGCCAACAACAACCCGACCCAGCCGTAGTTTTTGCCATCGAGACGATGGTCAGAACATACGAACGACGAAACAACGATGGAATCTTGAGTTGGCAAACTTCGCTTCTCCTCCGAGATAAACGCCTGCGGAGCCCGAGCATAGAACAGATCGATTCACCTCGACTTGACGCCGGCGCTGCTGAAAAACCGCTGCCCGCCGACATGTCCATGACTCAATGGGCTGTCCCCTGATAACACGGAGTTTGCGTGGGCCCCGCGCGGCTGCGGACCGTGGAGACCCATGGTGTGTTGGCCTCCAAAGTTCAGCAGCGCGCGCGCGAGCACTTCACAACGCAAATGTTCCGAAGTCGGCTCGGCCTAGGCTTTACGTGTCCCAACGACGAGACCGACGGGCACTGACCAGTTGCCTTTGTCATCCACAGCGAAGCGTTCCCGCACCCGCGAAGATGCGGACGCAAAACTCGCCCGGAGCATCGCGACTTCTGCCTCCGGGGTTCGCGATCGCGTGACCCAGTCTTCGAAATCGAGCGGGATGTCCCACGCTGCGACATCGGTGAGTTCGAAGTCCACCTCGGCAAACATGTCGCGCCAATCGGACACCCGGTAGTCCCGCACGTGACTCGAGTCCCGGAACAATTCGATCCTGTTCAGGAACGCGTCGAATTCGTCGTCTTCCGGTGAGAACGTGTCGACCAAGACGAAGCGCCCCGTTGGCGCAAGAACCCGGGCGACCTCACGCAATGCAGCGGGAACGTCGGCATAGTGGTGCGCGCTCTGCCGTGACGTAACCCGATCAAAGGCAGCATCGGCGAAGGGCATCTTTTCGGCCGACGTGCATTCGAACGTCACGTTGTCGAGCCCGCGCTCCTGGGCGAGTCGCTTGCCCTGGTCGAGCATGGCCTGGGTGGGATCAGACGCGACGACTCGCTGGGCCTTCGTCGCAAACAGAAGCGCGGTGTGACCCGGGCCACTGCCGATGTCGAGTACCCGTTCGCTTCCGGTCATTTCGCCCGCGGCCAACATCGGGGCGAGGTCCGGCCCAGCCGCGTGATAGTTAAAGGTCGCGTACTCCTCCGCGACCGGGCCAAATTGTTGTTCAACGCTTCGTTTTACGACCATTTCGATCTCCCTTGCTTTCCGCATTTTTAGCGCCCACGTCTTTTCGGGCGACAGTTGTGATCCCTTTCGAATCGATTCGTTATACTGTCTTCGGATTAATTATTAACTTAGGTTAACTAAAATGACAACCCGGGACGAGGCGATTCACGAGGCCATCGGCGCCCTTCAGCGCCTCGCCGACTTATTCAATGAACGTCGGGACGAAATTGCGCGCGGAGCAGGTTTGTCGGTACGGCAGTGGCAGATCCTTGAGGAAGTCGCAACCGAGCACTTCATGCCATCGATGTTTGCGGCGCGCGGCGCGGTGACGCCGGCTGCGGTTTCAAAGCTTGTACGCGGCCTCCTCGAACGCGACCTAATTCGCGCGTCGATTTCGACGGGCGACCGACGCCAACGCAGCTTTGTCCTCACCGCGGCCGGACGCAAGCTGCTGGATGGGGTGCGCCTGACTCGCCAAGCCGCGATCGATGCGGTCTGGGCAGACTTGCCCGAAGCCGAACTCTTGCGTTTTGCGAAGTTTGGACAAAAGCTCGGCAATCGGCTCGAAGCCTACCTTGCGAAGTAGGCGCAACCCAGCCTGCTAGTCTCGCGCCGAGTACGGGGAGAGGAGGAAAGACACGTGCCGACCGCTGAACAAATGCGCAGTGTGCTGAACCGTTACTTACAAGGTGTCACGGATCATGACGTCGATGCGGTGCTCGCATTGTTGGACGACGACGTAAGCGTCGAAGACCCAGTCGGGGGTTCGGCGGGCACCCACGTTGTCGGTCGCAATGCCGTCGGCGAGTTCTTCCGCAAAGGGTTTTCGCGCAGCCAACCCCACCCCACTTTGACCGGTCCGATCCACACCACTCTGGGACGCGAAGCCGCGATGGCCTTTACACTGGGACTCACGCTGGGGGGCAAAGCAAGCGAAGTCGATGTGATCGATATTGTCGAATTCAACGACGCGGGCAAAATCGTACGACTCCGCGCGTTTTGGAACCCCAACGAAATACGCCCGGCCAGCTAACGACATCAATGCCCACCATGTCCTCGATGCCGATCATGGAACGCCGCGCGAGTTTCGTTGCGTGCGCCTTGGTCCTGCTGGCACCGTTCATCATTTTCGTCAAGCACCACGACTACAGCCTGCTCAGTGCTGAGACATGGCTTGCCGGCGGAATCGTCGGCGCAATCGGTCTTGTTCTGGGGATATTGTTCGCAGTGCTTCCCGCGGCGCCACGGGTGCTGATCGCCGCTTCGTCGTTTGTCTTGTTTGTCGACCTTCAAATGGATTGGATCGAGTCGGAAGGACAAGCGGCTCTATTGCTCGTCGGGAGCGCGGTCCCACTGTGGTTTGTCCGGGCGCGACTTGGCCGCGGATTTTCGTTCGTTGCGGCGGTGATGATCGCCACCACAATCCCACTTGCGCCCGGCGACGGATTTCTTCGCGAAGAGGTTCTCGACACAGGTGCCCCTCCGTCTCGAGCGCTTCCGCCGATCGTTCATCTCGTTCTGGACGAACACATCGCGGCCGACGCAATCCCAATGGAGTTCGACCCGAACGGGGCGCTTGCCGGCAAAATCGTCCGCACCTATGTGGATCTAGGGTTTCAGGTTTACACCCGGGCGTTCAGCCGCCACTTCACCACCGCGCCTTCGCTTTCACATCTCGTCAACTTGAGTTCGGGGGCAGAGAGTCTCGAGTTCTACGCCCCTGCGACCAAAGCGCTGCGCGCCAACGCGTACTTCAGCGAAATGTCGAAGCGCGGGTATCGCATTGACGTACTGCAGACCGACTACGTCAACTTCTGCTCAAGTGACGATGGAGCCAATGTGGAACGCTGCGTGACCTACACGCTCGAGTCCCCCAAGGCCATCGAAGGCACAGCGATTGGCACGCTCCCCAAAGCGCGAACGATCGCCGGCATGTATTTCCAGCGTTCATCGCTCTTCAAAGAATGGCGCAAGCGCTACAAGGCGATGGCCAGGCGGAGCCGCGCCGCCGGGCTCGACCTCCCAGCATGGCCACTACGCGCCGGCAGAATGAGCACCGTTTCGTCGATGGCGCTGCTCCCTAGGCTTCAGTCCGAACTCGCTTCAGTTCAACCCGGAACACTTTACTTTGCGCATCTACTGCTCCCGCATTACCCGTACGCATTCGATCGTCGCTGCGCGATGCGCCCATCGCCCGTGGAATGGTTGACCTACAAAGACGCTGCGCTCCGCCCGACGCGAAACAATTCGGAATCCCGGGCCGAGCGCTATGCCCTCTACCTCGAACAATTGGAATGCACGACATCTCGCATCGGCGGCATTTTGCAAGAGGTCCTCGAAACCGAAGCGCTTCGCAATGCGATCGTGATCGTACACGGAGACCATGGGTCTCGTATCAATGTCACGACGCCCAACCAGGCGAACCTGCATCGCATGCACGACGTGGACTTCACCGATGCATTCGCAACGCACTTTGCCGTCCGAATGCCGTCTGCAAAAGCCGGTGTCGACACACGATCGATTGCGATCGACGAACTTTTCTCAGCAGTCGTTCGTCAGGGTGCCATCCCGGACGGAACAGACTGGATCGCTTCGCCGGACGTGGTCATTACCGGACAAGGAGACGCCAAAACGCTGCGCCGGCCGATGGTCTGGCCTGCGGATCGCTGATCGAATTTACTGCTGCGATCTACTCAATGCGACGCGCAAGATGGCGAAGCTACGCCGGCGCAAGCGCCTTGGTGACTTCGCGCATGTCTGCATCCGACGGCATCACCATCAAGACCGGGGTGTCGAGGCCGTTCTCGACATAGCGGTCAACGTGCTCGCGACAGGCTTCCGGCGGACCGTTGATGATCAACTCGTCAACGAGACTGGCCGGGATCGCTTCGAGAGCAGCTTTGCGATCTCCTGCTTTCCATAGATCCCACATCCGCTTCAACTCGTCGCCTCGACCCAGCCACTCATGAAACGCGGCATAAACCGGCACGTTGAGATACGCCGCGATCGCGCGTCGACCGATCATTTGGGCGAGGTCTTTGTTCGCCGTAGGGATCACGAACAGCCGAGCAACGAGTTCCTTGCCTTCCCCGCCAGCGTGAACCAGCGGTGCCACGGTCTTCATGTCGTCGGCGGCGAGCCAGTTCAGAATCGCACCGTCTGATTCGCGTCCCGCGAGGCCTAGCATGCCTTCGCGCAGAGCCGCGATCATGATCTTGGGCGGCTGCTCGGGGAGTCGTGTCAAGCGGTAGTTCTTGACCGAAAACGTTTCGTAGTCTTCGGTGATCTTTTCCCCCGTCAACGCCTGCTTGAGAAAGCGAACCGTGTCGCGCACTCGCTGGTACGGCTTTTCGAAGGCGATGCTATTCCAGCCCTCTACGATGACGTTCGACGACGAACCGATCCCAATGACGGCGCGACCGGGAGCGGCTTCGCCCAACGAGCTGACGCAGCTGGCGAGAGTTCCGGGGCCACGGGTATAGGCTGGGATAATCGCGGTGCCAACGCGTGCTTGCGGAGCCCAGTGTGCCGCAAGGGTAAGTGGAGTAAATCCATCGTTCCCACCCGATTCTGCTGACCAGAAATCGGTGTAGCCAACATCAGCGAGTTCTTTGATCCAGTCTTCTTGTTCGAGGAGCGGAACACCGTCGAAGGGGATCGTAATTCCGTAGCGCTTCATGGTTTTTTACCTCTGGCTCGCTTCTGGACTCACAGCCTCGCGGGTCGGCTGGATCGCAACAAATACTTCCGAGTCCGGATGAAAGGCCAGCCACGCGAACCAATAGCCTTCAACTACAGCAACGGGTCCCGGGGCGCTGACATCGAATTCGGCCCGAGCTGCATCGTACCCGACCTCAACTTTGTGGCCACCGAACCACTCCGAAACTCGCCCGCCGGCCTTCATCAGTTCGGGCGCCGGGTAAGCACGGGCTCGGCCGTCCGCCAACCGGAGCCCGAGGGCTCTCACTTTTGCCGGGTACCGTTCGTCGGTCGCCACGGGAAACATCGGCTCGTCCGCCTGCGCATAACTCGCGTACGGGTCGCGTGCGTAATTTCTCACATGTCCGGTCGACGGGGAAAGGATCGTCGAATTCGGGTGGGCGCTTAGCCAGTCCACCCAGCGTTGTTGACGACTGCGCAACAAGTTCAATTTCTTGCCGGCGAGTTCCCCTGCCACGGCGGTCGCTGCGATTTGCGACCAAAGACTTTCTGTCTGACGATCGTAGAGCAGGAGGTCGGAGCGGTAGAGCAAACCTGAAACTCCGAACTGCCTCGTTCGCCGGTCGAGGATTCGATCGAAAACCATTGCTGTGGCGCATAGCGGGCAATAGCTGACCAGGATCGGCAAACCACCCAACGTGTCATTGACAAGCTCGTGCCAGTTCAAAACCGCAAGAGGATAGGCTCTCGCTTCCCCGCCCACCTCGACCCCGATGACCCTCACGTCGTCGGCCCACGGAGAGTCTGCGGCATTCAGC
>JASDVE010000327.1:0-11703 GCA_041891195.1 Myxococcota bacterium
CAACAATGGAAATGGCCGAGGGGTAGTCGGAGCGACGAAGGTCCGGAGCGGTAGGGAACGTGCGATCCGCTAACCCGCGACGTATCGGCTCGCCATCTGGTCCATGACTTCGAAGAACTCTTTCGACGCGTCCGCGATGATGTCGGCGACGGGTCGAACGGAGTCAATGCGTCCGGCCACCTGTCCGGTGAGGGCAACGGCTGATTCCATCTTGCCGCCGAAGTACAAGTCCATGATGTCTTTGCCGAACTCGGTCATGACATTGCCTTCGAAGCGTTCGAGTTCTTCTGAACGACCGGTGCGCAAGGCGCGAAGCCCGGGGCTGTGATGGCGATTCAAGAAGACGGTGTCGGTTTCGTCGGCTTCGACGATGGCGTTCTTCCAGTTTTCGTGGACCGGAGATTCGAGGGCCGAGACCATTCGGGTGCCCATCTGGACTCCTTCCGCTCCGAGCGCGAATGCCGCAGCCATCGAAGAGCCGCACACCATGCCACCCGCGGCGATGATCGGGACCGAGACCTTCGATCGAACCAGAGGCAGCAACACCATCAATGCCACGTCGCGCGGATTCTTGAAGCCACCTCCTTCTCCGCCTTCGACGATCAGGCCGTCCACCCCAGCTTCAACGGCCTTCAGGGCGCCGCGCAGCGTCGGGATGACGTGAAACACCGTGACTCCGGCCGCCTTGAGTTCGGCAGTGAACTTGGTCGGGTTGCCCGCGGAAGTTGTCACGAACCTGACGCCCTGGTCGATGACGAACTGCGCGATGCCCGGGTCGCGCACGAACGCCTGGGCGATGTTTACGCCGAAGGGCTTGTCCGTGAGTTCGCGCATCTTGCGGATCTCGTCCTTGATCGCGTCGAGTTCGCCCGAAGATGTTTCGATGATGCCCATCGCTCCCGCGTTGGACACGGCCGACGCCAGCGGCGAGCGCGCGATCCAACCCATTGGGGCTTGGACGATCGGAATGGAAACTCCGAGCATATCGGTGACGCGATTTTCGAACTTCATGCTGAGGGCGTGCTCCTTCAAACGGTTGAACGCGACGAAAGTGAATCGCCGCGCTTCGGACGATGCTGCCGCAAACTATGCAGCTTCAAACAACGCCGCGAAGCCTTGTCCACCGCCGACGCACATGGTCACGATGCCGTAGCGCTTGCCTTCTCGTTTGAGTTGGCGGAGCAAAGAACCCGTCATGCGTGATCCGGTCATCCCAAAGGGATGGCCGATCGAGATCGAGCCACCCTGCGGGTTGAGAACATCGTTCGGGATGCCGAGTTCGCGCTGGCAGTAAAGCAGCTGCGATGCGAACGCTTCGTTGAGCTCAACAATGTCGATGTCCGCCATTGTGAGTCCGTGTCGCTTCAAGAGCTTCGGCACCGCAAAGACCGGGCCGATGCCCATTTCTTCGGGACCACAACCCGCGACCGCACTGCCGCGGTAATAGCCCAGTGGTTCAATGCCGAGTTCGTTTGCTTTCGCCGCGGACATCATCAACGTTGCGGATGCGCCGTCGGAGAGCTGGGAAGCATTGCCCGCTGTTACCGTGCCACCTTCTTCCGGCTTCTTGAAAACCGGAGTCAAGCTCGAAAGGCCGTCCAAAGTTGTCGAAGGTCGGTTGCATTCGTCGAGTTCAAGCGTGAACGCTTCTTCGTAGGGATCTTTTTCCTTCTTGATCACGTTGCGGGTCACAGCCATCGGGGCGATCTCTTCGGCGATGTGTCCAGCTTCGACCGCCTTGGCGTATCGCTGCTGGCTCTGAAGCGCATAGGCGTCCTGGTCTTCTCGGCTCACGCTGTATCGTTCGGCAACGATCTCTGCGGTGATGCCCATCGGGAAGTAGAGGCCCGGGAATCGTTTCATCGCGGCTGCGTTTGCGAGACGAGACGTATTTTGCGAGCCGTCCTGCATCATCGTGATGGTTTCGACGCCGGCACCAATGGCGACATCTGCGCCTTCGTTGATGATCGAATGCGCGGCCATCATGACGGCTTGCGAACCCGATGAACAGAAGCGATTGACTGTCGTTGCGGCAGATTCCTTCGGGAGTCCCGCCGCCATCGCAGCGACTCGAGCGGTGTTCATGCCTTGGCAACCTTCCGGAAACCCGCAGCCGACGATCACGTCTTCGATCGCCATGGGATCAACGGCTGCATTGCCCTCGACAACGCTGCGGATCGTGTGGGCCAGGTAGTCGACCGGTTCGGTGATGTTGAGGGAACCGCGGCCTGCCTTGGCGAGGGCCGTACGCTTGCTGTCGACAATGACTGCTTCTCGGGACATGAAGGGATGCTCCTAAAGGGTTCAATTCGGGTGTGCCAGCATAACGCGTTCCCCGATTGTCGCAGGATTCGGTGCGCCAATTTCGTTAGCGTGCCCGGGCTCGTGCAGGTTTGCACGAAACCGGATGAACATGAAAGATCGCAGCCTAAGTATCGTCTACATCAATGATCTTGAAGTTGGCAAACGACCTCCCGCCAATCTCTCGTTGCGGACCGGCTCGGCTGGTTTCGTCTTCATCGGTGAGGATGGAAGCGTCGGCAACGACCTGCAGCTCTCACTATCGAGCAATTCGACCTACGCCCTCATGGGGCATGGCGTGATCGAGGACCTGAACAAAGTCGAAATCCAAGGCCGCGTCGGCACCGGCATGGAGGTGTTGGTTCCGCCGAGCGAACTGGAAGCCGTGCGTCAGATATTTTACCGGGCCGACAGCAAAACCTACGGTGGCACGCATGAGTTTGTCGTTGGCGCTGATGCAGAGACCGAATATCGCATTCGCATCGACAACCGCGAGTATCAGAACACGCTATCGGGGCTGCAGTATTTGCTGAGGACCGCATCGCACGAAGGCATGGCGGTGTGGCTTTCGATCTAGCGGGGCGATGACGGACGACGATGTGTGCGTGACGAGTTGTGGCTCGCCGCCCTAAACGCTTAGAAGATCAACGCGTCGATCGAATACACACCCGGACCGAGCAGCGCGATCGCGGCGCAAATCGCAGCGAGGTTGATCGTGTACTCCGCGCCCGGCGGTTCGTTGGTGATCAAGTAGCCAGCGCCCTTATGGCCAAGGCGGGTTGCGACAATCATCGTCCCAATCAAAAGCAAACACGCGGGGCGAGTCATGAAGCCGACCGCAATCGCAGTCCCGCCGATAATCTCGGACAACATCGCCATCCGGGCCTGAACTGCGGGCATCGGGATGTCCATACTTTCGAGCCATTCGACGAAGCCTTGCATGTTCCCCGTACCGACTACGCCAAGCTTGCCGAGGCCGTGCACGACAAAACAGACGCCGATAAATGTGCGTAAGATGAGCAGCGCCAAGTCGGTGAGTTCTGGTGAGGACTGCGTAAGAAGTGAGCCGATGTCCATGGGGTCATTGTCTCCGAGATCATCTCGTGGGTTCGGGGTGTCTTGCCGCACATGTGGCAGCGGTAGTAGGTTTAACATTCGCGAGCCGGGACCGCCGCTCGCGTAGGGTGGGCGGGGCGGGGTGTCTCATTATATGCTCGGGCCGATGTCCATACCGGAAGCGAACCCTAAGCGCCCGCGCGCGATGATTCTCGCGCTGCTGCTCCTGACCTCAAGCTTGCTTACGCTGGCAGGGCTCGAGGTTACGATGCGCGTGTTGAAGGGGGTCGGCATCAGCGCCGTGCCGGACCCGACCGCGGGCATTTCGATGATTGGTCGCGTCTATCCTGGCTCCTTCGACCCGAATCTTGGATATGTCCCGACCCCGGGTGCCAGAGCACACAATCCAATTTGGAACGCGACCGCGCACATCACGTGGGAAGGCACCCGGAGCAACGGTGCGGATGCAGCGCCGCCGCAGGGGGTGCCGATCGTGACGGTTGGCGATTCGTTTACCTACGGCGACGAAGTCAACGATCGCGACACCTGGCCCGCGAAGCTTCAGGGGTTATTGGCCCGTCCCATCGTCAACGGGGGTGTTTTTGGTTACGGCTTCGACCAAGCCGTGCTCCGCAGCGAAGTTCTGATGCAGGAGACCGACGCCGATTTCTTGATCGTCAGCCTGATCGCCGACGATATTGATCGCTGCGAGTATTCGTATCGCTACTCGTGGAAGCCGTACTTTGACGTGGAAGAGGGAGCGCTCGTACGTCGCAATATGCCGGTGCCTTCGCCCCAAGACGCACCGATCGGTGAATCGTACCTGCGTCGGGCACTGCGCAAAAGCTATCTCGCAGACTTCGTGCTGCGGCGTTTAGACCCGACTGGTTGGTTGGTGCGCGGGAGCGTTCGGGTGCATGAGCGCGGTGAAGAGGTTGCAAGCCTGCTCGTCGATCGCCTTGCCGACGCCGCGGAAGAACAGGGCCACGGTCTCTTGATCGTGTTGCAGTGGCTTCCTGAAACGAATTCGAGACGTGCGGGAGCGATGCTCAAGCGCGCCCAAGAACGCGATGTCATGGTATTGAAAATCGAGGGGCCGCTGCGTAGCGCCATCGACTCCGCTGCGTTTTCTGAAGACGATTTCTTCAACGTGACCAAGCATCCGGGCGGCGGACGTCAGGTTGGACACATGTCTGCCGAGGGCAACGCTTTCGTTGCACGCGCGATCGCGAAACACCTCAGCCTTCAGTGAGCTTGACCATGTAGCTCGGTTGACGCGAAGCTCGGTGAAAGGGAAGGGCGCGTCTCCGTTCTCTGCGCTTGCTAGTTCACTGCGCTTGCAGTGCCGAGTGCGATCCGGGTCTCGGTCCCATGTTCGTCACGCTTGTCGGCCCAGACGTCACAGTGGACCCGGGTCTGAGTGCCTTCGGGAGTCTCTTCTCTTACCCGCGCGCGCACCGTCACTGACTCGTCGACCCAGAGCACGTTGGTCAGCTTGAGCGACATCTTGCCGCCGGCGAGCCAGCCCATGCCGAATTCGTTTTGCATGACTTCGGAAACAAACGACGTCGACATCATTCCCTGCACGACGATATTGGGGAAACCGAGCTTCTTCGCTTGTTCTTTGTCCGTGTGATAGTTCTTGCCGGGCCCCGAGAACATCCAGCAGCGGCGCGCGTCCACTTGCTTTTCGACCGGCTTGAGGTCGACTCCGGTGGCCGTCGGAAAGGCAGCTCGTTCAGGACGCGCCTTTTCTTTGCTCGCGGCGGTTGCCTTGTCGACAACAAAGTCACTTCCTTCCGACGTTTCGGACTTGGGCGGCAGGAACGATTGAAAGGTTCTCCCGCGGACGAGGAGCTTGTGGTCGGAGGCGTCAAACAGGTCTGTTTCGTTGACGACGTAGTCCCGTCCGCGCTTCTGAAATCGCTCGATGATCGTCGACACGGAATAGATCGTGCTGCCAATCGGGATCGGCTGAAACAGTTCCCAATCCTGCTGTGCGTGCAGGTTCCCGAACAGGTTCTTCAGGTACCACTCCCCGACGAAGTTGTAACACTCCGAATGGTGGAGGAGCGGCGGAGCGAATTCACTCTGCAGTGGATGCCGGTCTTCGAGAGCATCCGCGTAGAAGGCCACAACTTCAGGAGTGACCTCGTAAGTATTCGAACCACAGAAGCGACCCACGTGGGCGGGCTGACCGAGAAGATTCATTTTTGTCCTCTTGCTATTTAGGCGATCGCGTTAGCCCGCGACCGGTCCTTCGCGCGGCAACCTCATCTCGTCGACAAGGTCGACGACATGCTGAGGCGGCGGCGGTGTGATTCGGCTTACTACGAGGGTCACTACGAAGTTGATCACCATGCCAATGGCACCAATGCCCTCTGGGCTGATCCCGAAAAGCCACTGCGATTCGACTCCGCCGAAGAACTTGAAGTACGAGATGTAACTCGCGGTAAATAGGATGCCGATCCCCATTCCAGCGACGGCACCTTGGCGGTTGGTGCGTTTGTCAAAGACGCCCAATACGAGAACCGGGAAGAAGCTCGCAGCGGCGAGTCCAAACGCAAAGGCCACGACTTGGGCGACATAGCCGGGTGGATTGATGCCAAAGTATCCAGCCACGACAACCGCAAACGCTGCAGCGATGCGGGCGGCCATCAATTCTTGTTTGTCGTCGAGATCTTTCCACAAGAACGACTTCAACAAGTCGTGCGAGATCGACGACGAAATCACGAGCAACAGCCCCGCCGCAGTCGAAAGCGCGGCAGCCAGTCCGCCGGCAGCAACCAACGCGATCACCCAGTTTGGAAGCCCTGCGATTTCTGGGTTTGCGAGCACGATGATGTCGCGGTCGACCTTGAGTTCGTTCTTTTCGGGGTCTCCCACGAAGGCGATTTTCCCGTCTGCGTTCTTGTCGTCAAATTCGATGAGCCCTGTGCGTTCCCAGGTGTTGAACCATTCGGGGACTTCGCTGTATTCGCGTCCATCGACGGTCTGAATCAAGTTCATGCGGGCGAAACTCGCAACTGCAGGAGCCGTCGAGTAGAGGATGCCGATGAAGAGAAGCGCCCACACCGCGCTCCATCGCGCAGCCGCGGCATTGCGCACGGTGTAGAACCGAACAATCACGTGTGGAAGGCCGGCAGTGCCCACCATCAATGCCAGGGTGATGGCGAAGACGTCCACCATCGACTTCTTGCCTCCGACCCAAGCCGCCGTGTATTCAGGAAAGCCTAGGTCGCGTTGAACAGCGTCGAGGGTTTCGAGGAGATAGCGTCCCGCGTTTGGTCCTTCGACCAGTGAAGCGCCAAAGCCGATTTGCGGGATCCAGTGCCCGGTGAGTTTTTCGGAAATTGCAACGGCGGGAATCATGAAGGCGACGATGAGGACGGTGTACTGGGCCACCTGGGTGTACGTGATTCCTCGCATCCCGCCAAGCACGGCGTAGACAAACACCAAGCCCACGCCGATCATCACGCCAACTTCAACTGGGACTTCGAGGAAGCGCGAGAACACCACACCCACGCCGCGCATCTGCCCCGCGACATAAACAAACGAAACAAAGATCGCGCAAAACACGGCGACGACTCGGGCGAGTTGACTGTCGTAACGGTCGCCGACGAACTCGGGCACGGTGAAGCGTCCAAACTTGCGTAGGTAGGGTGCGAGCAGCAAGGCGAGCAGGACGTAGCCCCCCGTCCAACCCATTAAGTACAAGCCCCCCTGGTAACCCATGAAGGAGATCAGGCCCGCCATACTGATGAACGACGCTGCGCTCATCCAGTCAGCAGCGGTCGCCATCCCATTCGCGACGGGGTGTACGCCTCGGCCAGCGACGTAGAAGCTCGATGTGCTCCCGGCGCGGCTCCATATCGCGACGCAAATATACAGCGCAAAGCTGAAGCCTACGGTGATGTATGTCCAGGTGAGAATGCTCAAGGCGCTGTGCTCACTCGACGCCGTGTTCGCGGTCGAGTCGACGCATCATCACGGCATAGATCAAGACCAGAACGAAAAAGACGTAAATCGAACCTTGCTGGGCGAACCAAAAACCAAGGGGGAAGCCGCCGAGGTGAAACTCATTGAGCGGCTCGACAAAGACGATGCCGAGACCGAATGGGACCATGAACCAGACCGCGAGCAACGCGGCCATCAGGCGTAGATTCGAACGCCAATACGACGCGTGATTTTCTCGGCTGGCGCGCTCGGCCGCCGAATCCTCATCGTGTGTCTGACTGGGCGGATGCCCCGACTCTGTTGCCACTGCCAACTCCCCGCCCACGTTGCGTCGTGGTTGCGGCAGATTGAACTGGAGCCGGGGGAGTCGGTCAACCCGTGCCAGTCTGCGTCAGTAGCCGTACCCGTTGCGGGCACCGTGGAATGCGCACCAAACCGAGATGCCGTGCAGGAATAATCCGGGCACTAGAATCGCCCAGTAGCCGAAACTGACTGCGGCAAACCACAAGGCGCCGGTCAACAGGTTGCCGTTGTAGACTTGACCCAGACCGGGGATCAAAACGGATAGGACGGCGGCGATGCCGGGGCTCGGGGCACGTCGGAAGAGTGCGCGATCTTCGTAGTCGTTTTCCATACATGGATATAACGCAAGTTGCGTGCCCGTTTCTCGTGGCACCCACGGGCCTTACGCGAAATTTTGCCGCAGTGCAGGCGCGACAGTGCAGGCGATTCGGTGCAGTTCGACTACTCGTTTAGGCCCCAGGCGTAGTCGAAGTACTCGAGGTCGATATCGGCTCGGTGCTCGCGCAGCCAGTCGGCGTCTTCTGTCGCCATGTGGGGCAACACGAACTGAATCACGCCGCCTCCCGCTTCGAAGTCAGACTCAAACCAACTGAAGATCTTGCTGACGTGGAGCGTTTCATCGTCGCGGTCGAGGCGCAGCCCCTTCTCAGGGTTCGAGAGCCAGGCCCGCACGATCGAATCGAGTTGGGCGTTGATCCTTTCCGGCGTAAACGGAGTCCGTGCAAGTGGGGGGCAGGAGACGGACGCGCAAACAATGGCTGCGTGGATGCGTGGTTCGCCCATGGGTCGAAGGATCTTATGTTCGATCTCTCCGAGGGTGTAAGATCGGCCACCGATGGTTCCCGCTTTCGCTTTCCACACGGGAGAGAAGAACGAACCGAGGTCCTTGATGCTGTCGACCGGATACGCGTTCTGGACCAAATCGATCGCCAGGATGTTGTAAGCGTTGATCCAGAAGGCGAGCGTTTCATCATCTCCCCGCAGCATTTTCGGGTTCGACTCGCCGAGGCCTGCAACGACTTGCTTCCAGCGTGGGTCGTTCTTGATTGCGCGATAGTTCACCCGAGTTTGGACGATGTCTTTTGTCGCCCGCGTGTGATCTGCGAGGATGGCTCCGTAAAGATCGCGGGTGTTCGCGTCGAGCCCCTCGCCCGCGTGCGGGGCATGGAGCGGAACGGCGAGAAGCAGCATGACAAGACAAGCGCGTGTGGCTTGCAAAGCGCTGCGTGAGAGATTCATGTGGTCAGTCATAATGCTCTCGATGCGCCGCGACGGTGGCAGCCGTTAAAGCGCTTTAATGAATTTCGCGAGTGCGGCACCAATTTCATTCGGGGAGTCTTCTTGAATGAAGTGAAGGCCGGGCACGGTAATTTCGGTTTGGTTCTTCCATGCGCGGCAGTATTCGCGTTGGGGGCCGATCAGGATTGATCCTGGGTCTGCATTGACGAACAGTTTCGGCACGTCGTTTTCGCTCATCCATGCACCGTAGTCGTCGAGGATCTTGGTGACGTCTGCCGGTTCTCGCTCGATCGGAATCTGCCGCGGCCAGGTAAGGGTGGGGCGGCGATCTTCGCCTGCTCGCGCGAACGGGCGGCGATACTCGTCCTGCTCTTCCGGTTCGAGCTTCCGGATGATCGAGGCCGGGAGCACGTTTTCTACGAAGACGTTCTTTTCGATCACCATGCTTTCACCCACCTCGGAACGAAAGCCCTTGAAGATGCCGGTGGCGGCTTCGGGCCATTCGTCCCAAGTGACAGGGCGTACCAACGCTTCCATGTAACAGATCCCCCGCACCGCATCACGATGTCGGTTGGCCCAATCGAAACCGAGCGCGGATCCCCAGTCGTGTATGACGAGCAATACATTCTGATTGACACCGAGTGCCTCGAGGATGCCGTCGAGGTATTCGCGGTGCTCGACAAATCGGTAACTGTCCGGCCCCGGATCATCGAGTTTTTCGGAATCCCCCATGCCGATCAGGTCCGGTGCGATGCAGCGACCCAGGTCTTCGGCAAAGGGCATGATATTGCGCCACAGGTAGGACGAAGTCGGGTTCCCGTGCAGGAAGACGATGGGGTCTCCTTCGCCGATGTCGATGTAAGCCATCGACTTGCCGTTTACTTCGATGTGCTTCTTTCCGTAGCGGGGGGCACTGCCGTTTTCATTCATGATGTGGTTCTCCGAGCCAGGATGGACAGTTGATTGGAAGTCGAAGCATACTGTTCGCGCGAAGCGATTGGGCGTCGTGGAAGAAAATTCCGAGCGTGAATCGCACCCCGCTCCTCACGCGACTCACGCCGTGCTTCACGGCTGCGCGGTAGGCGCCTTGATCGCCCTCGACCGGACGAAATGGGTTGGCGAAAATTAGACCTTCCCCTTGCTTGAGCGTCAGCGCCTCGATCTGCGTCTGTTGACCTGGGCGTTGCTCGCTCACGAGAAACGCGCCGCCCATCAAGGAAGGTCGTGCATCCTCGGCGGAACGTGAAAGCAAGACCGCCACTTTGACGCCTACGCGGCAACCCGCGGCGCGCGCGATCTCGGTGATTGCACGGGGCACTTCGCTCGCTTTGCGCGGGAAGATCTTGGCTCCGTATGCGCGGGCCCATCTCGATTCGATGCAGTTCGAGATACCGGGATGGCAACATGCCGCCGAAAATCCGAACGACGGTCGCGCGCGGGTGGTTTATGAATCGAAGCTCGAGGCGGCGAAGCAAGCGCGCCAGCATGAAGCCCAACACGCGAACTCAGTCTCCGGAAATCTCCCCGTTGTCTCAGGCCCGCAACAGGCGGCGCACTGTCGATTTGCCTGAACCGCTCGCGCCGATCAGAGCAAGAGTGGTTCCGACAGGGACATCGAGGTCGATGCCCGCGACAGCCACCAGGTCGCCAAAGCGTTTTTCGACGTTGTTCAAAATGAACATGGTCTTCTAACGGGTTGCCCATGGCTCGCCTCGCGTCCAATCTGGGCTTCGTTGTCAACGAGTTGGGCCAATGCGTGAGGCGAACGCGATCGGCGATTTGATGCATTTGCGGGCTAGACTAGGCAGCCAATCAAAATGACGCTCGCGATGGCGAAACAACGGAGACCACAATGAAGCAAGTCAACATTCACGCTCCAGGGCGCGTTGAGCTCGACGAAGTTCCCGAACCGACGCTGGGCCCAAAGGACGCGATCGTTCGCGTCGCGGCCTGCGGGATCTGCGGAAGTGACCTCGGCTATATCAGTCTGGGCGGCGTCGCCGGCCCCACAAAAGAACCCATGCCGATCGGTCACGAGTTTTCGGGCATCGTCGAAGCGGTGGGCGAAGAAGTCACGAACATTAAGGTGGGTGCGCGCGTTGTCGTGAACCCGATGAGCAACCAAAATCAAATCGGGAACGGAAGCGGGGAGGGCGCGTTCGCGCCGTTGGTCTTGGTCCCCAACGCAGCGGGCGGCGACGCGGTCTTCGAGATCCCGGACGATCTTTCGATGGAACTCGCCGCGCTTACCGAGCCACTCAGTGTTGGCTTGCAGGGAGTTGATCGCGCGAGTCCCGTGGCAGGTGAGAAGGCCGTGGTGTTCGGAGCGGGACCGATCGGCTTGTGCGCGGTGGCGAGTCTTCGCGCCCGCGGCATCGAAGACATCATTTCGGTCGATCTTTCATCACACCGTCTAGAGATCGCGACCAAACTTGGGGCGCGTGCCACATTCAATCCATCGAAAGACGATGTATGGAAAGGCATTTGCGAGGCCCACGGAACGTCCCCGTTGTTTGGGGCGCCTATGGCGGGGAGCGACATCTACATCGAAGCGTCCGGTGCCGGAGTCGTGATCGAAGAGGTGCTCGCGAACGCCAAGACGGGTGCGCGGCTTTCGATTGTGGGGCTGCATCGAGCGCCGGTCCCGGTCAACTTCCTTTTGGTCATGATGAAGTCGATGAGTATTGTCGGTTCGATGGCGTATCCCGACGACTGGACTGAAGCGATCGAAATCTTAACCCGCTCCGATCTGTCGCCCATGATCACGCACCACTTTTCGCTTGAAAACTTTCACGACGCCCTCGCCGTTGCACAAAGTACGGATGACGGCGCCAAGGTGATGATTAT
>JASDVE010000328.1:0-2627 GCA_041891195.1 Myxococcota bacterium
ATGCAGCTCCGAACAGCGTACGGCCAGAAGCGACTAGGTCGGGGCGGGCAAAGTAGAAGTTGCGGTCGATCAGGAAGTATTCCTGTTCGGCACCCGCGTAGGAAACAACCGTCGTAATCTCTTTGTGGCCAAAAGCCTTGAGCACACGTTGAGCCTGGACGTTGAGCGCCTGGCCCGATCGGAGAAGCGGCGTCTTCTTGTCGAGCGCTTCGCCCGTCCACGAAACAAATGCCGTCGGGATACAGAGCGTGGTGCCGTTCGGGTTTTCGAGGATGTAGGCGGGGCTCGTCACATCCCAAGCCGTGTAGCCACGGGCTTCGAACGTGGCGCGAATGCCGCCGTTCGGAAAGCTCGACGCGTCGGGCTCACCCTGAATCAGCGTCTTCCCTGCAAACTCGACGATTGCGCCGCCATTGCCGTCCGGGGAAAGGAAGCTGTCATGCTTCTCTGCCGTCGAACCCGTGAGCGGATAGAAGACATGAGCGTAATGCGTTGCACCCTTTTCAATCGCCCAGTCCTTCATCGCATTCGCGACGACGTCAGCGACTGCGGGGTCCAAACGCGAACCGGTTTCGATCGTGCTGAGCACCGATTTGTAAACGGCCTTCGGCAAACGCGCCTGCATGACCGACGTGTTGAAGACATTGCAACCGAAGAGCTCTTGTGCCGAGACTTCGGAAAAATTGAGGGGCTTCGAAAGCGGCTCGTAACTCGTCACGGCCTCAATCGCTTTTTGTCGTGCAGCACTTCCGCTCATGGGTCTAGATCCTCCAGCGCCTGAAATCAGTTGGCGCGATCCGCTCGGAACCAAAGCAAATTTAGTGCCTTATGCGCAATGGCTCATTCGCCTGCGTTTACAAGGAATTGCGCGCACAGCGGCACATTTTGGGGTGGAATTGTTTTGGTTGGTCACAGACTCTTGAACCCGGTGCAAAGGAGTTATGCACGTTGTGCCTTAGAAGTAGACAAGAGGCTCCTAAACGCCGGGTTTTGCAATTGGTTGAACCCGCTTCACAGTGAGACGAACGCACCGCAACCCCAGTTGCTGACTTCAGTGAGATGGCAGTGCGGGCCCAAGAACACTTTGCAAGTCAGTATGCGGAAGCGAAGAAGTGCTGCTTGGTCGCGGCGAAGCCTGGGTCCACGGTCATGTCAACAACACGGGCTCTGTTGCCGACGAAGAACTCACGATCGACACGGCATATCTAGGCCCCGAATCGCCAGCCATCTTGATGCGCTTCAGGTTTGGCTGTTCGTAGAGCACGCCGGCTTGGTCAATTGACCCGCTTGCGGCTCACCCCGGCAGCGCGATCCCGTACAACTTCGACGCGTTGTCCTGAAGGATCTTGCGCTTGCGGGTCTCGCTCCAATCGACACTGACTTCGGCGATGTATTCCTGCACGTTGGGGTAGAGGCAAGTCGGATGCGGGAAGTCGGTTTCGAAGAGCACGTTGTCTTCGCCGATTGCGTCAATCAACTTGGTGGGTGCGACCTTTTCGAACCAGAAGCAACCCCAGAAATGATCGCGGAAATAGTCCGAGGGCATCTTCTCAAGCTTCACCTCAGATTGTGCGCCCGTTTCAATCCACTCGTAGTCGAGCGATTCGAGGACAAAGGGGATCCAGCCGATCCCGCTCTCGACCGAAACGACCTTCAGGTTTGGACATCGATCGAAAACGCCGCTGTAGATCATGTTCGAACAGACACGCGAATTTTCAACAAAGAGCGCGGCCGAGCCGAGTGCCAAGCGCCGGCGCATCCCGTTCGATGGCCACGCCGCGCGACCGAACATATTGAACGACGTCTCACTCGCGCCAATATGGAAGTTCACCGGGAGCCCCGTGTCGTTGCACGCGTCCCAGAAGGGCTTCCATGCATCTTCACCCAAGTCGGGCAGGCCGATGCTGTCCGGGTCGCTGCACATCACGATGCCCTTGAGCCCCATGTCCTTGGCGCGCTGCACCTCTTCGACGCTCTGCTCAATGTTCCACCAGGGCACCATTGCCATCGGGAGCAAGCGGTTGTTCGAGTCGGCTTGAATCTCGGCCATCGCTTCGTTGTAGATACGCGCACACGCGAGACGAAGATCGTCGTCTTCGACCTTCATGAAGTTCTGGGTGCCGAAGCCGGCGACGTTGGGATAGAGGATCTGTGCGTAGAGGCCGAATTGATCGAGGACTTCGACGCGGGCCTTCATGTCATAGGAGGCTGGGTGAACGTCCTCGATCTGCCAGCCGAAGAATTCGGTGCCGCGAGACTTTTGGCCGTCCTTGCCGATGACGCTTACGGGGTTTGCTGTGGAGATCTGGATGTCTTTGTCGACGATCCATGTGCGTTCGAGGCCGGTTCCGACGACGCGCGGAACGCGGTCTTTGAGAGAGGCGGGGGCGCGAGACGTCCAGAGGTCGTGGGGTTCGGTGATGTGGGCGTCAACGTCGATGATGGAGAGGCCTGTGGTTGGGGACGTTGCGGACATGGGGTTACCTCGGGCTTGTGCGGGTGCAGCGCGCGCTTCCATTACAGGTGCGTGCGCGAATCAATTGTCAAAGGAAGAAGAGGATAGGGGCTTCTGTCCTTTGCAACATCCGAACGGGGGTGTGGGTGGGTGGTGGGGAGGGGCCGTGGGT
>JASDVE010000329.1:0-3471 GCA_041891195.1 Myxococcota bacterium
GCGCCGCAGAAAACGTCTATCCCATTGAGATCGAGCACCGCATTGACGCACACCCCGACGTCGCGGAGTCCGCCGTCATCGGCGTGGACCACGAAATTCTCGGCCAAGAAGTCAAAGCCGTCGTGGTGGTCCAAGCCGGGACATCCCCGACCGAAGAAGCCTTGCACGCCTGGGTTGGCGAAAGTCTCGCGTCTTTCAAGGTCCCGAGCATTTGGGAAATTCGCAGTGAGCCCTTGCCCCGTAACGCGTCTGGCAAAGTTTTAAAAAAGGTTCTCACCGGCGAGTCCGAAGACGATTTGATCGACGAGTAAAACGCGAACAGCGTATCGGAAACGCAAGACAAAGTCGCTTCCACGACGATCGCTACGGAGAGACGTCCCAGTCTTCGTCCGCGCTCCGCACCGGCCCGCCGTCTCGCCACATATAACAAGCGTTGTCACGACCACAGACCCCCAGGAGTGACGGGGTCGCTTTGGCGGCCTTAGGCCACTGCTCGGATAGTGAAGCCAAGCACTGTAGAAAGCCCGGGGCCATCATGAGCAATGCATCGCGCAAGGGATCATTGCCCGCGTCGCTCGGAAATGCGCCGAGCACTTTCTTGCTGATCCCGCGAATCATGCTCTGCCCATTCAGGAATCCAACCAAGTCAGATTGATCGACGAATTCGGCCTCTTCGAGTCCTGCGTAATCTCGTGTTCGAACGTAGGCCGCCGGAGATGAGATCGTCATTTCGTCTTGGAGGTCGGCAAGTGCGCTGATTCGAACTTCGGTCTCTGCCCCGAAGGTTTGCATGGGAAATGCAACTTCGGGGGCCGCGGCGAAATGTAAGTCGGTCAGTTGCACCACCACTTGAATCAGCCCGTCTTCTCGCTGGTAGCCATCAAGTTCGACGGCCCGCCGAAAAATTCGCTCGTCGGGACGCCATGGGGTCGCATCTTTTGGCCGGTCGTCGTTCCAGTCGAGCGACGCCGAAACCGCGCCGTTTAATAGCTGTGCGAGCGTGACCAGGTGAGAACAACCCAGGGGCCCACCGAAGGCTTGACTCAGCGCACCATTGAAACCATCTCCCAGCCGCGCGCCAGCCAGTGTTGCCAACCGAGGCAGTGGATCGCTGCAACATTCCCCGCGGGTCAACTTGCTGGGTTCGAATGCGCGGGTGGGCTGCCCTCCAACGAAACGATGAATGGTGCGGCTCGCCGGATCGATCTCGGCGTCAATCGTCATATGGTGAACCGTGCCCGAAGGCTGCAAAAAACCTGCAACCGGCACGAATCCGCACTTACGTAAGTCAATGACTTCGGCCCAAACGGCGTGGCGACCCGCGTCCGCAAGTTTTGTGGTGACGCTCAATGACCGGGTATGGAGGGGATGCCCTGATACGGAAAGCTGCATGGCTGTGGAGTATAGGGAAGCTTCTCGATTCGATTCATTTTCTTCAATTTCGTTTGAAGAAGTCAGCTGCTGGCTGCGTCATACTACGGTCGCAGAACTTGCCGAACCGAACCTATGCCGACCCCTTGCCTTACTTTAAAGGGCGGCCCCGTTGGAGGAACACCATGACCTTTTCGAATCGCACGCGCGCAACAACTCGAGTCATTGCCCAAAATTCACGAAACGCATTTGCGTGTTTGATGTTCCTCATCGTGGCGCTTGGCTCGTCAGTCGGCATCGCTTCTACGGCGACCGCCGAAAATCGCATGAGCGCAACTCATCAGACCACCAACGAAGTGGTGGTCAACGCACCGACCGCAGAAGTCACGTCGGCCCTCGACATGCGCGACGACGAATACAACTCCGACCTCATCTTCGGCATGACCAAGGGCGTCGCAGCCTCGACAATCGTTCCCGCCATCAAGCCAAT
Organism: Myxococcota bacterium; assembly: GCA_041891195.1. GTDB lineage: Bacteria > Myxococcota_A > UBA9160 > UBA9160 > UBA4427 > DUBZ01. The sequence continues at coordinate 1,862 of JASDVE010000329.1, forward strand.
GTTACTGTTGCTCACGATCCCACTCGATCTCGTGTTTCTGCCCTTCGCAGCCATCGGCGGTTTTTTCTAACCGGCGAGCGCGGGCCGAGCGGGAGCCAACGATTCTTAGTGGAGCGGCATCACGACGATGAGCGCGTAGCCGCCTTCCGAAACGTCGACGGAGATCGGCTGTGCGCTCGCGAATGCGCCACCGAGTTCAACTTGCACCTCATGGGTTCCGGCTGGAACACGCGCTCGAGACACGTAGACCTTTTCGGGTAGCAACGTCCAAGAACGGGTGTCGGGCCTGTCCGCGGCGACAAGCGCGCCTTCGGCGACGGCGCTAACCAACCCCCCAATCAAGGCAGCCCCGCCGGAGTTCCCGGCCATTTTGCGTCCCGCTTGACGCGCTCCTTCCGCCGTGACTGCCCTAGAAATCATGCGCGTCACCGCGGCCCCAATGATCTTGGGTTTGGCTTCGGCGTATTCGCGGACAAGTTCCGCCCCAATGTTGGTAACCGCGTCAGTGACGATCGTCGCGTTGTCGACGCGGGCTTGCACGCCGGTAAAGCTACCGGTCGCCGGCACAAGTTCAGGGAAGATCACAACCTTGAACGCACTGCGAGACAACACGTCGAGATTCCCCGAAAAGTCGGCGGCGAGAATTCCAACTGCCGCGCCAATCGGCATGCGCTTAGGAACCTTGTAAGGAACGCGTCCCAGTCCAACGACGACCAGGATGTCCCCGCCTTCATCGGACTCGGGCGTTGTGCCCGCCTCGAGGATCGTCTTCACGTTCGGCCCCCGATAAGAGGCGCGACTGGCGAGCCGCGCAACCGTCCCCTCAAGTCCCAAAATGCGACCCCCGTCGAGGGCGTCGTTGTAGTGACGCAGCGCCGGACCGATTTCCCCGAGCTTCTCCTGCACGAAGCCAGCCAGATAGGAACCGATCGCACCATGGGCGTGAGCGGGGGCTGTGTCCTGCAAGAACTTTCGGATCACTCCGAAGCGCCGTGCTTCGACGCGCGCTCCCGACAAATCTCCAAGCGCAAGGAAGTTGAGCATGTTGAGTGTGTTCAGGCTCAGGCGCTCTACCGGCGAGATCTTATAGGGACCGGAACTGTCGCTGTATAAGTACCGGGCGATGTCCGTGGCAGCGGTATTGGTGAAGTCGATTAGTTCGAGTTGCTTGTCGGCGACCAGCAGATCGTCTTGTGAGCCTTCGTAGTCGCCGCGCGCTTGATGGAGCATGGCGCGTTCGAGTAGGAGCAACGCTCGGTCCGACTTGAACTGGTCCGGCTGGGCGTGCGGGTCATCCGCGTCGACACCGAGGAGCGGAGCAAGTTTCGCGACGGCTTCGTCGTATTCGCCCTTAGACGCGAGATCTCGCGCTGCTGCAGTGTTTTCGCTGTAGGTCGCACAGCCCTGTAGTCCGACCAAGCAGATCAATACAAGCAGCAGCAGTTGCGACCGTGCGTTCAACATTTCCAGCAACCTCGACGTCTACACATGCCTAATCTGATGTCGGCTCGGGCCAACGAGGGCAGTCCCCTATGGAGACCAACCGAGTAGCACCCCTATCGCTTGATCGCCTTACTCCGCGCAGTCTCGTTCTGGAATCGAATCATGCT
>JASDVE010000329.1:3481-8589 GCA_041891195.1 Myxococcota bacterium
CAACCTCGACGTCTACACATGCCTAATCTGATGTCGGCTCGGGCCAACGAGGGCCAGCCCTATACGAGGGCAACCCCCATGGAGACCAACCGAGTAAAACCCCTATCGCTTGATCGCCTTGCTCCTGGCAGTCTCGTTCTGGAATCGAATCATGCTCGTTTCCACTTCAATGACCTGCAGGAATAGGCTGTACTGCACGCGTCGAACCTTCTTCATTTTTTCGTCGACCGCGCCGACCTTGCCAGTCACGTAGTACTTTGCGCCGAGTTGGCGACCAACCTGAGCCGCGCTCGAGGGGTCAATGGCGCTCCCCTGCTGGTAGCCGACTTCACGCATCATATCGGCTTGGCGTTCGCGACTCACGACCCCGACCGAGCCGCTGTTCACGAGAAAGGTTTCGATCGACGCCAACAGCGTGTTGAGCTGGTCGTCGAGATGTTCGGACGTGTCGTTTCGGATGGGGAAGATGGTGATGAGCTGCTCTTCCTCTGGATGGTCGAGAATCCTCCGCTGCCAGAACTGCGAATCGAACAGCGCGTTCAGGTTTTCTTCAACAAGGTAGTCGAGGTCCGCTTTGTCGAGACCGGTGCTCAGCGCTGCGTCGTTAAGGCCTGGGTTCTTTGTGCCGGCTCCACCGCGGCTCACGGTCGGCGCACAGCCAGTCGTGCTCGCGAGTAGAACCGCAAGCGCGATCAGCACGGCGGTCAGCTGCATCGAATTTGAGCTGTGCCAGGTTCGTCCACTTTCTATCGTTGTCGTCTGCTCTATGGATCCCATCGGTCCGTCTCCCGTCATATTTAGTCGTCTTCCAAAGCGCACGCGACGCGCAGTTTGGCATGTTCGACGAGAGAGCGCCGCTAGAAATTCACTCGGCCCCGTGGTGCGTGCTTAACCACTCGCCGAGAATTCAGTGACTGAAAAAAGGCAGCCGATGATCCGCTCTGCCGGCTCCGATGTTTGCCGACAGGACGTTCAGGAAGGGCTCCGGGTTATGGAGCTCCGAATGCGTTGCCCCCTGTACAGATCCCCGTCTCGAAACCAAGGTCCGATTGGAATGCCAAAGCTCTTCTTCGGGCGTTCTCGGATTGCTGCGGGCAGTACGCCCGCGAGCGCGCGCTTCAAAACCACCCTGTTGCGACCACGATGAAAATTCTGTGAGTTCGAGAGCTTTGTCACGAAGATGCCGAGATTTTCGCACACGGCTTCATCCCACTCGACTTCGTTTGCCGGACCGCCCTCTTCTTCTGGCTGCAACTCAAATTGACAATCGCGCTCGATCCGGGCACAAGGGTGGCCAAGATCGAAAGTCAGATTCGGCCCAACAGGCAACATGTGGATCCCCTCATAAATCGAATGCGGGGAAGGGATGTCGCCGTGGGCGAAGTACTTCTGAATCGCGAGACGTGTCGCGGCGCAGATGCAGATGCAGACGGCAAGTTTGTTCTGCACGACGTGAGAACAAGCTCACACGTTTGTTGCGCCCCCTGAGCCTCCTGACCGCAAGATAGAAATCGGTCTTCCGGCCCTCACGGGGTCCGTTACACTAGGCCCATGAGCAGGCCTTACCGAAGCTATACAACCACCCGTGGACGCAACATGACCGGCGCGCGCTCCCTTTGGCGCGCCACAGGCATGCAAGACGCGGACTTCAACAAACCCATCATTGCCATCGCGAACAGCTTCACCCAGTTCGTTCCTGGGCATGTCCACTTGTGGGACGTCGGCCAGCGGCTCAAGAAAGTCATCGACGACAACGGCGGATACGGGGTCGAATTCAATTCGATCGCGGTCGACGACGGCATCGCGATGGGTCATGACGGCATGCTCTATTCGCTGCCGAGTCGCGACCTCATCGCCGACAGCGTCGAATACATGGTGAACGCCCACATGGCCGACGCCATGGTGTGCATTTCGAACTGCGACAAGATTACACCCGGCATGTTGATGGCCGCGATGCGGATCAACATCCCGACGATCTTCGTTTCGGGCGGGCCGATGGAAGCTGGCAAAGCAGTGGGGACGAAAGACCGCCACGGCAATGCTCTGCCCGAAACCCTCGACCTGATCGACGCCATCGTTCAGTCCCAGAACGAAGACGTCGACGACGAGACCCTCGCCATCATCGAACGCTCGGCATGTCCGACGTGCGGCTCGTGCTCGGGCATGTTTACCGCGAACAGCATGAACTGCCTCACCGAGGCACTCGGCTTGTCGCTCCCCGGCAACGGCAGCCTGCTCGCCACGCACGCCATGCGCTGGGAACTCTTTGAAGCTGCGGGCAAGGGCATCGTTGACCTCGCGAAGCGCTACTACGACGATGAAGACGACAGCGTTTCGCCCCGGGGCATTGCGACCTTTGAGGCGTTCGAAAATGCGATGACGCTCGACATCTCGATGGGGGGCTCGACCAATACGGTCCTCCACCTATTGGCGATCGCCCATGAAGCCGGTGTCGATTTCACGATGTCGGACATGGATCGCATCTCACGTGACGTTCCGACGCTGTGCAAAGTCGCCCCGTCGTCCGCGTATCACATGGAAGACGTTGGACGAGCTGGCGGTATTTTCACGATCCTCGGCGCATTGCAGCGCGCGGGCCGACTTCACACCACACCTCACACCGTCCACGAAGCGAACATCGGGGCCGCGATCGCGAAACACGACGTGCGCAGCGAGACCGCCGACAAGTCGGCCATGGCTCGCGCCCTTGCGGCGCCGGGAGGGGTTCGAACGATCAAAGCCTTCAGCCAGGACAAGTACTACGACGATGCCGATCTCGACGCCGAGAACGGCTGCATCCGCGAAGCAGAACACGCGTACAGCGCCGACGGGGGCCTCGCGGTCTTGCATGGCAACATCGCCGAAGACGGCTGCATCGTGAAGACGGCCGGCGTCGATGAGTCGATCCTGATCTTCGAAGGACCGGCCCGGATCTTCGAATCCCAAGACTCGGCGGTCGATGCGATCATCAAGGACGAGATCCACGCCGGCGACGTGATCATCATTCGATACGAGGGCCCAAAGGGCGGACCGGGTATGCAAGAAATGCTCTACCCGACGTCATACCTCAAGAGCAAGAAGCTCGGCAAAGACTGCGCGCTGGTAACCGACGGACGCTTTAGCGGCGGTTCCTCCGGGCTTTCGATCGGCCACATTTCACCCGAAGCCGCCGAGGGCGGGGCGATTGCTCTGATCAAGAACGGCGATCGGATCTCGATCAACATCCCCAAGCGGACGATTGACGTTGTACTCGAAGACGGTGAACTGGACGCACGACGAAGCGCAATGGAATCTCGCGGAGCAGCCACAGCGTGGAAGCCTGAAGAGAAGCGAGAGCGCGCCGTGTCAAAGGCGTTGCAGGCATATGCACTGCTCACGACCAGTGCGTCGAAGGGCGCGGTGCGCGACCCCGACCAAGTCGTCCCCAAGAAGCGCTAGCCCCGGAGAACACCGACCCCATGGCGAATGACAGCATCCGAGTGCTTCCGGTGACCGGCACCATTGGTGCCGACATCGAAGGTGTCGACCTTAGCCAGAACGTTTCCGACAAAGTCTTCGCTCAAATTCGCGCAGCCCTCGTCGAGCACTTGGTGATCTTCTTTCGCGATCAGGACATCAGCCTCGATCAGCAGGCCGCCCTCACCCGCCGGTTTGGGCCACCCGCCAACACGCCCTTCATCAAAACGATGAATGAAAACTCGGAAGTCATCGAGATCGTCAAAGAAGCGGATGAAAAGACGCGCTTCGTTTTTGGTGGCGCATGGCATTCGGATTTCAGTTTCCAGAAGCAACCGCCTTACGTCACGTTCCTACGCGCCAAAGAAGTGCCGGATTTTGGGGGTGACACTCTCTACGCAAACATGATTAACGCCTACGCGACCCTGCCCGATGCGTTGCGAGACAAAGTGGACAACATGGTGGGGCTTCACTCTGGCGATCGAGCCTATTCGCCCAAGATGCAGGCCGTACAAGACTTGCTTGAGAACATGCAAGTGAACAACACCGAAGAAGCGCAGGTGGTGCAGCGGCATCCGCTGGTACGTGTTCATCCCGAGTCTGGGCGACGGGGGTTGTTTGTGAACCCGGTTTACAGCGTGGGGATCGAAGGGATGTCGGTCGAGGAAGGGGAGGCGTTTATCGATGGCCTGAATAAGCACGCGTTGCACGAGGCGAATACTTGTCGGTTTCGATGGCGTGAGAATTCGATTGCGATTTGGGACAACCGTTTTACGCAGCATTATGCGTTGAACGATTATGCTGGGAAGAGACGGCATATGTATCGGACGACTGCTGCGGGTGAAGCGCCGGTTGGGATCGGGGCGTAGATCGAACTCGTTCGTTGTTCTTGCGAGTTTCGGGATTGAGTCGTGGGCCGTTAGGACAAGAGGTCCCTCTGGCGAATGGCCCACCTCTGGATCATACGCCCTGCTTGCTGGCGAAGAACTAGATACCGCCGTCGTGGTCGTTGCCTCGGACTAAGAGGTAGGGACGATGGGGGAAGTTGAGCATTTCGGGGAGGTAGGTGCATTCGGCGCTTGCGTAATGGCAGGAGATGGCACGGCGGAAGCCTTGGCTTTTGTTGATCCCCGAGCCGTGGAGTAGGAGGGGGTGGAAGAAGACGGTATCGCCTGGGGCCATTTCTAGGTGGACGCGTCCTTCGTGTGCGCCGACACCGTCGGCGCCGAAGTAGCCCAGGTTTTGGTGTTCCCAGTTCATGTTGACATGTTTGAAGAGTTCGCCTTTGTGGCTTCCGGGGACGGCGACGAGGCAGCCGTTTTCTTTGTTGCAGGGTTCGAGGGCGGTCCAGGTGGCGACGACTTTGTCTGCAGGACGGAAGGGGAAGTAGAGCAGGTCCTGGTGCAGGGGGTGCCGGCCGTCGACGCCTGGGGGTTTGTTAATCAGCATGTTATGGATCGACTTGATGTCGGGGCCGATGAAGCCTTCGACCCAGTCGAGCAGTGCAGGATGTCTTGCGTAGCCGTCAAATAAGACTTCGTCATTGTGGAAGTCTTGAATTTTCGCGATGGCGGCGCTTGGAGATTCGGGATCGACGACCCCTTTGACGACCATGACGTCTCGCATGACGGTCATGTCTTTGGCCGGGGGAA
>JASDVE010000329.1:8599-11525 GCA_041891195.1 Myxococcota bacterium
CTTCGACGATATCGAGGAAGCGTTCGCTCCAAGGGGCGAGGTCGGCAGAGTTGAACAGGCCGCGGACGACCAGGAAGCCCTGATCTTCGTAGCTTTGCTGTTGTTCGGGAGCCAGCACGTGACGGGTCCTTCGTTTTTCGACCGTTGTTCAATGGCGGCGCGCCGCGTCTAGCTTGCCTTGCGTACGAGACTACGCGCAATACTTGAGATGATGTCCCCAACGAGCACAATTGCAACGCCCAGCATGACGTAAAAGACGAGGACGTCCATGTGGCCTCGGGTTCGAGCATCGTCGATCCAGTAGCCAAGCGACGCGATTCCCAGGAGTCCCAGCACGGTCGACTCGCGTACGCAGGTTTCCCAGCGGTAGAAAAAATAGAGCAACAGGCGCGGCAAGAGTTCGGGCAGAAACACCCAAGAGGCGATTCGCATACGACCGGCGCCCAGGGCGCGCAGCGATCGCGGAGCTTCGATTGGAATGTTTTCGATGCTTTCGGCGCCGAGTCGGCCGAGGATCCCGGCGTTGTGAATCGCGAGGGCGAGGATCGCGGTTACGGGCGTTGGGCCGAAGATGGCGAGCAAGAGAAATGCAGCAAGGTATTCGGGGATCGCGCGCATGAGCATCAGGATCATGCGAGTGCCATTACAAATGACGCGCCAACCCGCGCGCAACCAGAGCGGTGCGGGCTTCGCCAAAGTTAAGAAGGGTTCCACCGATGCGAAGTTGCGCGCTGCGGAAAGCGAGAGTCCTAGGCTCACCCCACCTGCGACCAGGATCGCAGCCACCGATATCGCGAGGGTCGTGAGCGCCGCTTGCGCACCACGATCGGCAAGCAGCTCGGTCGCCCAATTCCAAGCGACCCCCCAATTCCAATCCACTCCTTGCAGTGGGAACGGGCGCACTTCGATGAGAAATCGTGCAAGGTTTGCTTGTCGGCGCGGGGAAAAGAGGTCGCCCCAATCGAAATCACCGATCGCGTAGGAAAGTACGATCAAGGCGAAGCCGACCCAAACACTCGCGCGCACGAACGCGTCGCGGGGTCGATCATGCCAGAGTCGATCGATGGCTTCGTCTCGACTCATGCGAGAACCCGCTTTCGAACTGCACCGCTCCAGGTATCGGCCAAGATCACGAGTGCGAGGAGTGCGTAGAGAAAGGTCCAGACCTCACCATAGTTCGTTGCGTTGAACGACTGGCGAATGTAGAGACCCAGCGTCGGAAACCCGAAGAACCCCAAGATGGCCGACGATCGCAAAACGCATTCAAAGCGATAGAACGCATAAGCGACTAAATCCGGAAGTGCACACGGCAGCAATGCAACGCAATAGGTCTGAACACCCGACGCGCCCAGACCGCGCAACGAACGCGCGCTCGCGCGCGGTGCTTCGTCGATGAGTTCGGAGAAAATTTTCGCCAATGTTCCCGCGTATGGAATCGCGATCGCGATCACGGCCGCGAGGTTATTGAGACCGATGGCGGCGAGAAAGAGCACGGCCCACATCAGTTCGTGAATCGAACGCATCAGAATGATCAACAACCGACTTGCAGCGCAGATCGCTGGAGCCGCGCTACGCCTCAGGACACCATCCAACCCTGTCCCACCGTCGACCCCCGAGTTGCGCCACCAAGCCGACGACGCCGCAAAGCCAAGCACCAGGCCCATCACCAACGAAAGACCCATCGCGGCCGCCCCGGTGAGGAGCGTGTTCCATGCTGCGTCGAGGGCGATCATGATGAGCGGCGGCGCGTCTGCTGGAACGAAGCGCGCCTCGGAAACAAACGCTGGGCTGGCAGCCCGGGAAAGAAACTTCCACGCCGTCGCCATGCCGCCCGAGCTTGGCGTGAAGTCGCTGATCGCGACACCAAGATATCCGAGGGATATACCCCCGGCCGCCAGCAAGCTCAACAGCACCGCCGCGCGCATACCAAGCGGGCTCTGGCGCGGAATCGCGTCAGGCCCCATCGCGCCACATTTCGTTTTTTTCGAGGGTATAGAGCGCATCAAATTGTTCGTCGCCGATTTCTTCGCTGGCGCGATCGAAGACCACTTTGCCGTCGCGCAACCCGATCAAGCGCGGCAAGTGTTCCCGTGCCAGTTCGAAATTGTGAAGGCTCATGCAAAGCGTGAGGCCCTCTTCGCGTGAAATTCGCGTGAGCTGCTCGATCGTGTCGCGTGCCCGTGCCGGGTCAACACTCGACACCGGTTCGTCTGCGATCAATGCGACGGGCTTCTGAAAGAGCGCCCGGGCAAGTGCTACGCGCTGCTGTTGCCCGCCGGACAGCCGATCGGTGCGCTCAAAGAGTTTTTCGGGGATACCGACCCGTTCGAGCAACTCGTGCACTTCGCGAAGCATCGCGCGAGAAGGGAAAAGCAGCATTGAAAGCGATCTGGCGAACCCCACCTGCCCCAGGCGTCCGGCAATGACGTTCTGCGAAACCCGCAAGTTCGGAACCAGGTTCAAGCCCTGATCGATGAATCCAATCCGACTTCGCAGCTCCTTCAGGTCGCGGCGACCGTAGTCGATGAGCCGCTTGCCCGACACGCTCGCCCACCCACCGGTCGGCTGCCCGCGTCCGTTAAACAGGTGTAAGAGCGTGCTCTTGCCAGAACCACTCGGACCGACCAGCCCCACGGCTTCGCCGGGCGCAATGCTGAGCGTCACCTCGTCGAGGGCAAGCGTGTTCTGATACTGGACCGAAACTTGGTCGAGCAGAAAATCCGCACCCTTTGTCAAAGCGTCTCCCAGCTAGCGAATAAACTCGAGTTGAACCGCGAGTTCCCGGATCGCTTCAAAGTCAGCATTCGTCGCGAAGATCATGGCGCTGCGCGGAAATGCGGAAAGCACTTCGGGGTCTTTCATCGCGATCAATGCCCTTTGCAGCTTGTCGGTGAATCCCGCGCCATAGGTCGTTTCAAGGTCGGGG
>JASDVE010000330.1:0-2621 GCA_041891195.1 Myxococcota bacterium
CGTCGAAGGCGATCGATGCGACGATCGTGAAACTTCGTGCGCCGTTTGAGCAACCGGTTACAGACCGCGCGGTGCAGCAGCCCATGGACGTCGCACGCAACATGACCGAGGCGGAGTTTCACAAGATCGTCGAACGTGCCAAGGAATACATTCTCGCCGGTGACATTTTTCAAGTTGTGCTTTCACAAACTTTTGAAATGCCGTTACAAGTTGAAGCCTTCGAAATCTACCGGCAACTACGGTCCATCAACCCAAGTCCATATCTCTATTTCGTGCGCCAAGAAGGGACGGTGTTGGTTGGTTCGTCGCCGGAGATCCTGGTACGCCTGGAAGACGATCGTTTGGACGTGCGGCCGATCGCCGGCACCCGAAGGCGTGGCCGAGACGAAGCCCACGATCTCGCGATGGAAGAAGAACTATTGAGCGACCCGAAGGAGATCGCGGAGCACGTGATGCTCGTCGATCTCGGGCGCAACGACGCGGGCCGGGTCGCAGAAATAGGAACGGTCGAGGTCACCGAGTACGGCGTGATCGAACGCTACAGCCACGTGATGCACATCGTCTCGAATGTGCAGGCCAAACTGAAGAAGGGGCTCGACTGGCTCGATGTGCTGCGTGCAACGTTCCCGGCCGGCACGCTTTCCGGTGCGCCCAAAGTCCGTGCGATGGAAATCATCGACGCAGTCGAAAACGTGGGTCGCGGTCCATACGGCGGTTGTGTGGGGTACATCGACTACTCGGGCAACATGGATATGGCGATCACGATCCGCACCTTGGTTGTGAAGGACGGTCGAATCACGCTGCAGGCCGGCGCCGGGGTTGTCGCCGATTCGGTGCCTGCACTCGAATATCTCGAATGTGCGAACAAGGCTCAGGCTTTGATCGCCGCCATCGATCTTTCGCGGGAGGGGTGCGACTGAGAGGGCATGCCCTCGCTTCGACCAAAGACCATGCGCATCTTAATCATCGATAACTACGATTCATTTACGTACAACCTGGTGCAGTACCTGGGGGAACTCGGTGCGCACCTCGATGTGCAGCGCAACGACGATGCCAGCGTGGCAGAACTGCTTGCAAGCAAGCCCGACGGTCTCGTGATTTCGCCCGGGCCCGGTGTGCCTCAGGATGCGGGCATCTCGGTGGATGCGGTGATTGAATTCAGCGCTGCGAAAATTCCGGTTCTTGGGGTCTGTCTCGGACATCAATCGATCGGCGAGGCGTTTGGTGGGAAAACGGTTCGCGCGCGGAGCATCATGCACGGGAAGACCTCGCCCATCGAACACGACAATAAAGGCGTGTTTGATGGCTTGCCTCGGCCCTTTGATGCGACCCGATACCACTCGCTCGTCGTCGAAGAAGACTCCTTGCCCGATTGTCTCGCGGTGACCGCACGCACCGCGGACGGCGAGATTATGGGTTTGCGCCACCGCGAGCTTCCAGTTGAAGGGGTGCAATTTCATCCTGAGTCGATTCTGACCGGCGAAGGCAAGCGCCTGCTCGGCAATTTCCTGGCGTGCTGCCGCGAAGCCAGCACTTCATGAGACTCACGCAAGCGATCGAAGTGGCGCTTACGGGAAGCGAGATCCCAACGGGCATGCTCGAAGTCGCCTTTGGCGAAATCATGGACGGCCAGGCGGAGCCGGTGCAGATCGCGGGTTTGCTCGTGGCGTTGCGCGCCAAGGGCGAAACCGTCGATGAAATTATCGCTGCAGCGCGAGCGCTTCGGGCTAGGGCAACAACGACGAAGGCCGAAGCGCCGAACACGATCGACGTATGCGGCACAGGGGGCAGCGGAGTCGACACGTTCAACATCTCAACGACCGCCGCGTTCGTGGTTGCGGGCGCCGGCATTCCGGTTGCGAAGCATGGCAATCGCGCTGCAACCAGTCGCTCGGGCAGCTTCGACGTTCTCGAAGCCCTCGGCGTGAATATCGAAATTCCAATTGAGCGCTGCGGCAAAATCCTCTCCGAGATCGGAATCGCGACGTTCTTTGCGCGCACCGCGCATCCAGCATTTCGCCACGTGGCGCCAGTGAGGCAGCAACTGGGCGTGCGTACCTTGATGAACTGTCTCGGTCCGTTGCTCAACCCGGCGGGCGTACAGCATCAGATTGTTGGCGTGTATTCACAGGCGCTCGTCGAACCCTTGGCGCGGGCACTCGCGGGTCTTGGCGCGAAACGGGCACTCGTTGTACACGGCAGTGACGGCCTCGATGAAATTACGACGACCGGTCCAACGCAAGCCTGTTCATCCCTGGATGATGTCGTTGCGTCGTTCGAGATTCATCCAAAGGACTTTGGTCTTGAAACCGCGCGGGCGACCGACTTGCGCGGCGGCACCCCGGCGGAAAACGCCGAGGTTCTGCGCTCGATTGTATCCGGAGCCACGGGGCCCAAGCGAGACATCGTGGTGTTGAATGCGGGCGCAGCCATTTGGATCGCCGGCGGCGCAGCAAACTTGGGCGACGGTGTTGAACGTGCGTCCGAGAGTCTTGCGAGCGGAGCAGCTGCAGCAAAGCTCGAAGCGCTGATTCGTGCGACCGTCAAAGCAGGCGGAGCGGTATGACGATCCTCGACGAAATTATCGAACACAAGAAGGGCGAAGTCGAAGCCGCGAAGGG
>JASDVE010000331.1:0-3980 GCA_041891195.1 Myxococcota bacterium
CGCGACTCGCTTTCGCGATGCGAGCCACAAATCCAGTTCGCTTGACCCGCCAAGATCACGAACCGACTGCAGTCGCAATCCGCTTCGGTCGGACCCAATGCGCAAAGAGCCTTGTGGTCACTCCAAAACGATAGGATCAGCTGCTTATGCATGGCGTCTCGCTGAGACTATCCAGCGGCCTCTTCGCGACTGTCCCAGAGCGAAATAATCTGACCGTCTGCGGGCTGCGTTTTTGCGCCGAGGGTTTTCTGAAAAACGTTTTCGACCGCGTCACGGCCATACTGCCGATTCACCGAGAGCCATGCGTCCGTCGAGTCCCGGAAAGAAGTCCAAGCCGAGCCAATCCGGTCTTGCAAACCTGCGGGCCCCCAATCTTGCGAGCGTTTGGCGATCTGTCCCGGTGCAAAGAAGAACTCGGGCTTGGCACCCGGCAATTCTTCCGTGCTTCCCGCTGTCGCGTCCCAGTGGGTGGCACCGACCGAGCAGCTGTACTTCATCTGATCGCCGAAGTGGTGATGCAAGGTGCTTTTCAGCTGCGCGTTGCCCGCCATGTCGACCATGACCACCGGCTCGCTCGCGGGGAGTGACTTCACTTCGTCGTAGGTAACCACCTGGTCGTAGCATCCCAGACTCTTCACGAACTCCAGGTTGCGGTCCGACGTCAAGCCGATCGCCTTCGCGTGCCCACCGCTCGTCACGGTGTGGCCAAGAGCAATAGACGTTTTACTTGAAGCACTCGTAATGATCACAGACTTCGCGCCATAGAGATCGTTGTCTCGCAGAAAGTCCTCGCAGAGAAACGAAGTCATAAAGAGCCCGCGAAGCAGCATGGTCTGGTCTTCATGATCCGCCGAGTACATCGCGTCGTTCTGAACGGGAGAATACTGGTTGTAGACCGCGGCGATATCTGCCCGGTGCGCGACACCATCGGTGATGTTCGCGGCATTTACTTTGCCGGGTTCGATCACGAGATAACGCGACATGGGATAAAAGCCAAAACAGCGCGTGCCCACTTCGACTTCGGGATGGGTAGATGCGACAACGTCGGCAAAGCCCATGACGGGAATTCGTCCCCAACCTTCTTCCGTAGGAAAGAAGCGCCAATAGCCAATCATGTCGCCCGAAAGCGCGTACGAAATATTATTCGCGGTGAATGCGAAGCGGTCGATTCGAAACAACACCTGCCCAGGTGCCAGCTCGGGGGGCTCGGCTCCTTCAACAAATTTGGTGGTATGCCAGTCGTCTCGGTTCACGAGAAAGTCGAGGTGATTTGCGGCCATCGTTGTTCCTTTTGCGAAGGGGCGGGGTCGATTGTTCTGACATAAAGAATGTCAACTCTTACGAATCTGCCATCAACAAACAACCGACACGGTCGTTCTCTGGGTCACCACGACAATTCGGGCAACGCGCTGTTCGAAAACCCCGGCGCGTTCCAAGCCGCAAATGACAGCGAACTGTGCTTAGGTTGCAGGAGCCTTCGGCTTGCGCCGGCGACGACGTCGGCCGGCCTTCTTGCGCGCAGTCTTCTTTCGCGAAGCCCCCTTCTTGCGAGCGGCCTTCTTTTTTCGGATGGGGTCAAAGAACGACACCGGTCGAGACGGCGCGCGACGACACACATCGCAAATGCCGCACTCCTCTTCGATCGGAATTCCGAAGTACTCGCCGAGCAGCTCGCCTCGGCAACGTTCGGCGATCGCATACGCGTCGATCGCGTCGAGGCGGGTCGCGTCCTGGTTGCGCAGAGTTCGAAGTTGTTCGCGCAGTCGCCGGGCGTACTGAACGAGCTCGGGGAGCGGAACAAGAAGTTCGATCGTTTTCCCACTCGAAATGTGGACCAGTCCCGCGGTCTCGAACATGGCAACTGTTGCCGCCGTCACCCGCTGCGAAACACGTGACGATGCAGCGAGATCGACCACATCCGGGTCACGCTTCTCTTCAACGTACGCTGCCAACGCAGTTGCAACATTGAACAGCTGAGCGGGGTTGACCCGGCTCTGACTCAATAGAAACTCATGGATGTCGCGATCCATCTCGTTGTGGAGCAGGATGCAGTGCGCTCTTTTTCCGTCGCGCCCAACCCGGCCCGCTTCTTGTACGTACTGCTCCATCGAAGCAGGGGTTTGAAAGTGCACCACGTAGCGAAAGTCTTGTTTGTCGATCCCCAGACCGAACGCACTGGTCGCGATCATTACGTTTCGCTTGCCGTGCTTCATGAAGAGTTCTTGCTCGGTCCGACGATCGGTCCCGTTCATTCCACCGTGGTAGCGATTTACGGGGATCCCCATCTGCTTGAGCGCGCCGTGCACGTTGTCAACGTCGCGCGTCGTTGAGCAGTAGACGATGCCTGGGCGTCGCAACCGAAGCACCAAGCGACCGAGCGCGCGCAAGCGCGACTCTCCGCCACATTCGATGACTTCGAAGCCGAGATTCGCACGATGCGGTGACGCAACGATTTCCAACGGGCTGCGTAGATCCAGAATCTTGACGAGATCTTTGCGTACGGGTTCCGTCGCAGTCGCGGTCACGGCCAGAACTGGCGGTCGGCCATAGCGTTCCAGCAGTGTCCCGAGCCGCAGATAGGCCGGCCGGAAGTCGTGTCCCCATTCGGAAGCACAGTGGGCTTCGTCGACGGTAAAAAGTGAAATTCCACTTTTGTAGAGCACGGGCAGCAGGTCGTCGCCGGCAAGGGTTTCGGGGGTGGTCATCACGATAAGCGCCCCGCCCTCCTCCACCCGAGCCAGCGCGCGTTCCCGCGCCTTGCCCCGAATGGTTCCGTCAAAGCGAACCACCGGGATGCCACGTTTTTCGAGGTTGCCGACCTGGTCTTCGATCAACGCCAATAGTGGCGAAATCACGACCACCGGATTCGGCAACAACATGCCGGGGATCTGGTAACACGCCGACTTGCCAAAGCCCGTGGGAAGAACGATGAGACCATCGCCCCCCGTCATGACATGAGCGATGGCCGCCGTCTGTTCCGGGTGCAGTTTCTTGATGCCAAGAATTGCGGCCGCCTCTTCGACCGTGGTCGGCGGAACGTATTCCGGCGGCGGCTCGGGCGGTTTCGGCGGTGCCTTCGGGCGCGGTTTTACGGCCTCAGCCGGTTGGCCTTCGGCACGTTTCGGTCGATTCGGTCGGTCCTGTCGGTTCGGTCGGTCCTGTCGATTCGGTCGGTCCTGTTGGTTCTGTTGATTCGGCTGGTTCGGCTGGTTCTGTTGATTCGGCTGGTTCTGGCCATTGGCGTCGGCGCTACCGCCACTGCCACCGCGACGTCTGCGACGCCCGCGACGACGTCTCGACCGACCGCGACGCGGGTTGTCGGGGTCGTTGGAGCCCGACTGCTGGGACTGTCCACCCGGTTGCTGCCCTTCAGCACGCGCACCGCCTACTGATTCGTTTTCATTGTTCTTGCGCGGGTCGCTGCTGGATCCGGTCGTGCCTTGGTTTGGATTCGCAGTTCGCTCTCCGCCATTGGCGGGATTGGCGGGATTGGCGGGATTCGCGGGATTGGAGCCATCGCCGCCCGCTGCACTGCCACCGCGACCACGTCTGCGCCGACGTCGCCTGCGGGGTCGTCGGGGACTGCCGTCGGGGTTGGTGGGGCGCCCACCTTCGCCACCATTGGGTTGTCCACCCGCGTTGCCTTGAGCGTGCGGATTGCGATTCGAACCCGATTCACCACCGGAGTTCGAGGAAGCGTTAGAGCGGTTCTCCGTCGCCGAGACATCGCGCTGAGTGCTCGCGCCTGAAGACGACGGGCGACTTTGGTTTCCACGAGGCGACGCCCCCTCCCCCGCGGTGGCAGTCGAGGCGGCGGCTTCGGTCGCGCGAGGAGTATCCGCGGCGGGTCGCTTCGCTGCGGCCTTCTTTTTCGATGCAATCTTCACCGTGGCCGACGCGGTCGCCGCTGCTTTCTTGGGCGCGGCTTCCTTCTTTGGGGCAGCCGCTTTCTTCGGCGCAGCCGCTTTCTTGGGCGCAGC
>JASDVE010000331.1:4080-11497 GCA_041891195.1 Myxococcota bacterium
GGCGCAGCCGCTTTCTTGGGCGCAGCTTCTTTCTTTGGGGCAGCCGCTTTCTTCGTCGCGGCCTTCTTCACCGCGGCCTTCTTGGGGGCCGCCTTCTTCTTTGAAGCTGCCTTTTTCGGCGCAGCCGCCTTCTTGCTCGCAGCCTTTTTGACTGCCGCCTTCTTGGCAGGTGCCTTCTTTGCGGCAGCCTTCTTCTTCACCGCCGCTTTCTTGGCGGGGGATTTCTTAGCGGGAACCTTCTTAGCGGCTGCCTTCTTCACGCGTGCGGTCAACGGACTCGCCCTCACTCGCCAGCATGGACATGCCCCGATCTGGACGGGGGTCGCCTGTGCTAGCCACAAAAATAGGTGTGACGTAAAAACGTCTAACCCACCGAGATGATTCTACTCCGCTTCCAACACGCGGTGGGAGGTCGTTTACCACCCGTCATTTAGACGACACGCAGTAAAAGCACGCGGCGTCACGGTAAGACGAGATGGAGTTGGCGGGAATCGAACCCTGCCTGGCGAAGAGTAGAATTTATAGCGAATGCAGTGCGACTACCAAATTGCCAGAGCATTTTTTTCGTACGGATATCGGAGCCCTTTCGAACCTACGGTGGCTAAATCCGAGATTCGAGCTTCGAAACCGAGAATTTTCAGCGCTGAGCCTGTGTAGGTGTCCTTTGAGAACCAAACTCAGCTGGGTCGTCGACAGTCTCCCGGTAAGCCATCGCCCCCTCGCTCACCCGAGGCCCCAACGTAAATCCCATGATGAAACCAGCGCAATGTCGTCCCAAGCGCTAAATGTCACTCTTTATGACAATAGTTTTGAGCGGCAATTCATCCTCCCCAAATCTTAATCCCGAGAGATCAATCCACACCGCATCAATTCGTCACACTGACGCGGGCGGCATCCAACCGAGCGACCCGCGTAGTCATGAGACCCAACGCTAGGAGCGAACCACCATGAGCGGAATCAAAAAGTTTGGAATGGTCACTGCGAGTATTCTCATTGTCATGGGTCTACTTGTTTGGCTTAACCTCTCGAGCGTAATGTTGGGCGCGATCCGCATCATGTCCGACATGCGAACATCCGCTGGC
This sequence comes from Myxococcota bacterium, assembly GCA_041891195.1. Classification (GTDB taxonomy): domain Bacteria; phylum Myxococcota_A; class UBA9160; order UBA9160; family UBA4427; genus DUBZ01. The sequence continues at coordinate 5,163 of JASDVE010000331.1, forward strand.
CCCGAGCAGGAAGTCACATGGTCAACGGGGGCCGACCCCGAAGGCCGAGCCCAAGCAGACCGCCCACCCAATATCGTTCTCATCTTGGCCGACGACCTTGGCTGGAATGATCTTACGTTCAATGGCGGGGGTGTCGCGGGCGGCACAGTCCCGACCCCCAACATCGACTCGATCGCTTCCGAAGGCGTTTCCTTCGTGAATGGCTACGCGGCCAACGGAACCTGCGCGCCTTCACGCGCCGCGCTTCTTTCAGGTCGCTATGGCACGCGATTTGGTTTCGAATACACGCCAACTCCACCGGGGATGCAGACGATGGTGGGGCTCCTGAGCGCAAGCCCGGACCAACTCCGTCCCGCAATTCCGGGAGATGGTGGTGAAACAGTCCCGTACGAAGAAATGGGAATGCCAAGCTCTGAAATCACGATTGCCGAGCTGCTAGCCGAACGCGGCTATCACAACGTGCACATCGGCAAGTGGCACGTCGGGCGTGCCAACGGCATGGCGGCGATTGACCAGGGCTTTCATGAAAGCCTGTTGATGGAGAGTGGGTTTTACTTGCCCGAAGACGATCCGAACGTGGTCAATGCAAAGCAAGACTTCGATCCGATCGATCGTTTTCTTTGGTCGGCAATGAACTATGCCGCCTCGTTCAACGACTCGGAAGTCTTTGAGCCGGGTGGTTATTTAACCGACTACTACACAGAGGAAGCCGTCGAAGTCATCGAGGCAAACAAGGACCGCCCCTTCTTCCTATACCTCGCGCACTGGGCACCCCACACTCCCCTACAAGCCTCCAAGGCGGACTACGACGCATTGGGGCACATCAAACTCCACCGCGAGCGGGTTTATGCAGCGATGATTCGCGCGCTCGACCGCGGGGTCGGCCAGGTTCTCGATGCCCTCAAAGCCAACGGTCTGGACGAAAACACGCTCGTGATGTTTACCTCCGACAACGGGGGTGCGGGCTACATCGGGCTTCCGGACGTCAACGCCCCGTTTCGGGGTTGGAAGATCAGCCTATTCGAAGGCGGGATCCACGTGCCCTACATGATGAAGTGGCCCGCGAAGATCCCGAAAGGCATCAAGAGCACCGACCCCGTTCATCACTTTGACATGTATGCAACCGCGGCTGCGGCTGGCGGCGCGTCACTCCCCACCGATCGCAAGATGGACGGAGTGGATCTTGTCTCCTTTGCACGAGGCGAGGCCGATGGGGTCCCACACGACGCGCTCTTCTGGAGTAGTGGCAGTTCCGAGTCCGCCCTCGTTAACGGTTGGAAGTTGAACATCAGTACCCCGCCCGGGCGTTCGTGGCTATTCGACTTCAATGCTGACCCGACCGAACAAGTCGACTTGTCGCAGCAGCGCCCGGAAAAACTGGCCGAACTTCAAGCGGCCCTCGCAGCACATCGCGCCGAACAGATGCCCAGCCGTTGGCCAACCGGTGGCTCTTTCGCCGTCAACATCGACAAAGACTTGAGCCTGCCCGACGCACCGGACGACGAATACATTTATTGGTCGAACTAAGCGGGCTAGCTCAGAGTTCAGGGTCCGCAAAACCCGCGGGCCGCTTCTGCAACTTTGACATCACGGATTCAATTTGATTCGGCTTGCCCATCAGGCCAGCCGACGCGCTCATTTCCGCTGCGAGTCCTTCGGCCAACGGAACGAGCACGGAATCATTGAGCAGTGCCTTTGCAGCGCGCACCGCGTCTGGACTGCGTTGCGCGACGACGCGTGCGTACGCAAGTGCGTCTTCAACGGGGTTGTCGCTGAGTTCAGTCCCGAGTCCCATTGCCACCGCCTTGGTCCCATCCACCACTTCCCCGCTGAAGATCATCTTTTTTGCAACGTCGAGGGAAACCAACCTTCGCAATGACTGCGTTCCTGATAGATCGGGAACGAGACCCCACGTCACTTCGACAAACGCGAGACGGGCATCCGGCGCAACGAAACGGATGTCGGCACCGAGTGCGATGTGGAGTCCGGCTCCGTAGGCCGCGCCATGGACAGCGGCGATCACCGGAACGGGCAATTCGTGCCACGCCCAAGCAAGCTGTTGTGCGCGGTTTGCTCCGTCGCGGCTTAGGTCGCGGGTCGCAGCTTGGATGGAATCACTTTCGGGGTTGAGCTCGCCCGTGGCTATTTGGCCGAGACTCGCGACGTCCAGTCCGGCGCTAAAGGCCTCCCCTTCACCAGACAGCACAACGGCACGCACCGAAACATCTGCTCGAATGCGGTCCGCAGCAGCCAAGATGCCATCGAACATATCTGTATCCAGCGCATTCATTTTTTCGGGCCGGTTCATGCGGACATGGGCGACTCCGTCGTCGACTTCCACAGGAACACGTTCACTCATGATGACTCTCCGTTGGCAGTCACAGCCGGTCCAGCCAGCCTTCGAAATCGAGTCGCTCCATCGCGGCCACGCTACGGCGCAAGATCGTGAGCACCGTCTCATCTCGTTCAGTCAGCCCACCGAGACCAATCGATGTCAGGGCCACCATCAGCGTTTGAAACGAATAACCGCGGTACTGGTTGCGTGCATCCTCTGGGTCGAGGCGCACACCGCGCAGGGCGAGCTCTTGAATGTAGAAATCGATCAGATCATGTTCGTGGATCGCGAGCAGTTCGGGCTCGATCGAGTTGATTAGAAAATACTGCACATCACGGATGCCCTTGCACCACAGCATCCCCTGAAAATCGATCATGCCCATCTGGGGTCCGGAGGGTGTTCGATATTCAAAGAGATTTGCGAGGTGACTGTCACCGTGGATCAGCGTGAGCAGGCCGTCGTACCAAAAGTCCACCAGCGCGTCCCACTTGTCGATCGCCCGGTGACATACGGCCGCATGCTTGGCGGTAAAAAGATCCGGAGCGTTCCGATGCGCGGGATCGATCGACGCCGCATTTAATGCGCGTGTCTTCGCACGGCCTCCCGGCCCCAAGAAAATATGCAACTGGCTGGGAAGAAGATTTTCGCGTTGCTCCTGCGACCAACCCCAAAATTTCGCGTGCAGTTCAGCAAACGTGCTGAGGCACATCTTCGCGCGATCAATCGTGGTACCGGCGGCCATGTCACGGTTGATGAACATCCGCGTGCCGGGTGATTCGTTCAGGTTCTCGAGAAGCAACACGAAGCGCGCACCTTTACGCGCGACGGCATAAACCTGGGGAACCCGAATGGGCACGTGCGCCGCGATGCGCTCACAAAAAGCCTCTTCGACTTTCCAAAAACCCACCGCGTTGGCAAAGACTCGCGTTCCAAGTTCGGGACAGGGGATCTTTACGTACGCCGTACGTGGCAAGCCGCTGTTCGCACCAAGGTCGCTTCCGAAATCGAGATCGATCAAAAAATTGGTGCAGTTGCTGCTCTCGAAGCCGACGCCAGGGAGAGACACGTTTTCGAGCTGCGGCAGCGGGATGCTGCCGGCGGGTGCGTAGTCGCGAATCAACTGATTCACCACCTCTGGCTTGGCAAGTTGTTCCGGGGTGCGTGGGAGCGCACGCCCCAGCATCTCCTCCACGCCATCGGCGAAAACGCGCGCCGTCGCACCCGAAAGTCGCAGGCCTAGGGCAAGCTGACCCTTTCGTTTAGATGTCGACATCAGTCTGCTAGCCAAGCTCGGTCTTCATCACTTCGTTCGCGCAGCCATAACCAGGCAAGAACGTCACACCCGGGCCGGGGTGACAAGCCGCACCGCAAAGGTAGAGCCCCGCAATCGGCGTTGCATGTGCCGAGCCTGCGACGGCAGACCGAGCGGCCAACATCTGATCGGGATGAATCAACCCATGCGTGAAGTCACCGTTCGTCGCGCCATGCATCGCGGCAAAGTGGTCGGAAGAAAACACCGCTTTTTCGACGATGCATTTTCGAAAGTTGGGCATGTACTGACAAATCCGATCGATCACCTGTTCCGCCATCTCATCGCGAAGCTTTCCGCGTTCGGAATTGGGTGCGTCGCACGGGAAGAAAAAGCCGTACGCGCTCGCAATGTGAAAGCCCTCGGGTGCGAGCGTGGGGTCGACGATGGTCGGGATCTGGAATGCGATTGGGACATGGGCGGGAAGCTCACCACGCCCGCAGGCTTCGTAGCTCTCCTGCATCTGTTCCGGGTCGGGCACCATCGCCCCGCCGAAGCGCGCGTAGATGTCCTTGTTTAAGAAGGCCCATTCCCCACCGTATTCGGGGAGGTCGTTGAGCTTGAACAAGAGATGGACCCAGGCACCCTTATGTTCGATCGCACGCACGTCCTTCAAAAACGGTGCGGGGAGCTGCTCTTCGTCGAGCAAACGCGTGAACGTAGCCGGCTTGTCTAGATTCGAAAGCACGACGCGTGCGCGTAGGACTTCGCCCCCGCGGAGTTCGACACCGACTGCACGCCCACCTTCCACGACGATTCGCTTCACCTGTTGCTTGAGCCGAACCTCGCCCCCCTTCGCAATAATCGATCGCTCGAGAGCTTCGGGAAGTGACCCCATCCCGCCTTTCACTCGGCGCATCAAGCCTCCGTTGCCGTTGAGCGCCATGGTATAGACAAGACAAAACGCCGAACCTGGAGAAAGTGGCCCCTTGTAGGTCGACTGAATCGCTGCAAACGAAAGCAGCGCCCGGAACGTTTGGTGCTTCACCGGGTCGGGAAAGAATCGGTTGATCAGGTCCATCGCCGAGCCCTTGAAGACAAGCTCGAGTTGTTCGCGCGCCGCTTCGCTCGGGGCCTCTGCGATGAGTTCGTCCATCGTCTTCGGCAAGCGTCCCGCCGTGAATCGGTCCATCACAGCGGCCGGGTACTTGCAAAATCGCATCAAACGGATGAAGCCGAGCATTGCTGCCGGACCGTGGTCGAAAAGAATGTGGCTGAGCTGCTTGAGTGGGTTCGTATAAAAGAGAAGAGGTTTTGCCCCCGAGTTCGGGAGGTTGATGGCCATCACGGGCAAGGAGATGAATTCGGCGCCATTGCCTTCAAAGTCGAGGGCGTCGGTGACCTCTTTTGCCAACGGGAACAGGCAGCTCGCACCGACTTCATTTCGGCAACCCTTCAAGATCTCGCGGGTCCCGGTCATCCCGCCCACGTAGCCGTTCTTCTCGAGAACGATGACCGAATGGCCTGCCTTTGCGAGCACAGCACCCGCTGCGAGACCGTTGTGACCGGCACCAATGATGATTGCGTCCGTTTCTACCATGTGTCCTCTTCCGATTCGCAGGGGTTGGAGCGGAGTCTATCTCGATTGGCTCAAAAGCTAACTTATCAATTGATTAGATCAACTGATAAGTTAAAATGCGAGCGATGGGACGCCCCTCAACCCGCGAAAAACTACTCGACTGCGCAGAAGACCTCTTTGGCCGCCACGGCCTTGAAGGCGTTTCGTTGAGAACGATCAACACCGAAGCCGGGCTCTCGCCGGCGGCACTCCACTACCACTTTGGCAGTAAGAAAATGCTCGTTGAGGCGTTGCTCGAGCGGCGTATGCCGGCACTCATGGAACGTCGCAGCCAGCTGCTCGACGAACTCTCCGCTCGCGAGCAATTGCCATCCACCCGGGACGCGCTCTCAACCCTATTGGTTCCACTGGTCGACATGGTCGCCGAGGGCGGCGAACACAGTCGTCGCTATCTGCGCCTGATTCACCGCTTGCATGCAGACCACGACCTCGATCCACAATTCGTGATTGATCGGTGGCCGGGAAGTGTCACACGGCTCGTGCCGCTCTTGCGGGCCGCGAACCCGTCGCTGCCAAAATCGATTGTTGAATTTCGATTGGGCCTCGTCATCGAACTGATGTTGCAAAGCCTCGCCCACGGCGCACCGACTACGAGCGAAGGCTTTGAAGCTCACGTTGAGAAGCTCCTCGACTTCCTTACTGGCGGTTTTCTAGCCGCCTCCCACGGAGAGCCAAAATGAAACATTCCCCGCGATCCTTGGGACTTTGTCTTGTCATTGCATTTGCCTCGCTCTTTGCGAACCCGGTATTTGCTGAAAATACGCGCCCCAACGTTGTCATATTTCTTGCCGACGACCTCGGCTGGGCCGACGTTGGCTACCACGGTGAAGAGGTCATCGAGACGCCATCAATCGACAGGATTGCGGCCGAGGGAATTCAACTCGATCGCTTTTACTCAACGCCCATTTGCTCCCCAACGCGAGCGGCCCTGATGACGGGACGCGACCCGATGCGTTTGGGTGTGGCGTACGGCGTCATTATGCCTTGGAGCACTGTTGGCATTCACCCGGACGAACTCTTTTTGCCCGAAGCCTTTCGACGCGCGGGCTACCAGACCGCAATGGTTGGCAAATGGCACCTCGGTCACGCGCAACAGACGTATCACCCCAATG
>JASDVE010000332.1:0-11486 GCA_041891195.1 Myxococcota bacterium
GCTATATCGACAGTATCGAAAACGATTCGAATACGGACCTAGCCGCCGAGGTGCGTCTCCCCGTAGGCACCGGGTATCACGTCAATTACTACCAGTCCTTTGGGTTCATACCTCCCTGGGGAGGCTCGGTTACCGGCGCCGATGTCAACGTGAACGTCACGGGGACATTCTGGGGCTTTCTGTTGGTCCATATCTCGATCACCAATTCGGGTGTCGTACAGAGCGCGATATACGATCCCCTTGTCCAGCTGGTGCCCCGCTGATCTCACGCAGGGATGAACTCGCCGCCGTTGAGACCTCGGCGGCGGCGCCCTTCGCGTGCGTGGCTCGACCCAACGCGTCCCGCCAACGACACGATTCGGACAGAAGCTTCCAGCGGTGCAGCCCCTCGAGCTCGTGTACGCGTTACTTCGCGTCCCGAATTCGGCTCCAGCGCAGCGGCGATAGGATCTGGGCCCACCACGTCATGGGGAAGTTCGGCAGATCCGGAATGCCGATGTCTTCGGGAGGCTCGCGGTCGTTCGGTAGGTAGCGTGTGCCGAAGAGGGTGTCCCATACGCTCACCGTCTGGCCGTAGTTGTGGTTCGCTTCGAAGACGGTCTTCGAGTGGTGCCACCGATGAAGCTCGGCCATGCTGAAGAAGTAGTTGAGTGGTCCGAGGCGCAGCTGGAGATTCGCGTGCTGAAAGATTCCGTGGATCGCGGTCACCAACGTGAACAGCGCGAGCACCGGCTCACTGGACCCCAGGAACGCGAGTAGCCCGTACGATGGGATGAAGGTCATCAGGCTGTCGACTGGGTGGAAGCGGCCCGCGTTGAGCCAGTACAGCCGTGGCGCGCTGTGGTGCGTGGCATGGAATCGCCAGAGCCACTCCCATTGGTGCTGCCAGCGATGGATCCAGTAGCCCGGCAACTCGCCGATCACGAGAGCGAGCGCGGTCTGCGCGAGCAGCGGCCAATGGCTCGGCCACAGTCCGGTTCCGAACTCGCGAGACACGAAGCCCGAAAGCCCAATCGCGCCCGCGAGGACGATCGGCGATGCGATACCCACTAAGACTGCGATCGTCACTCCGTGCACGGCATCGACGTGGACGTCCCGGCGATTGCGGTTCCAGCTGCGGTGGAGCGGGTAGACGTGCTCGAGGATCGCGACGATCGCAAATGCCGTGATCTGGGGCAGGATGAACGCGGCGGCCGGAGGCTGGCCTGCCGCCATGCGGGCCATCGTCCACGCCACCGTTGCGCACATGACGATTGGAAAGACCGTCCACCGGAAGGCGGTTGGGGCAATTCGGACGCTCGGGATGGTGTCAGCAACCATAGGGCGAAGATAGCTTGCCCGCGCGACCCGTCGATGTGCGTGTGAGCTTCCCGCTTGGCGTGTGCAACTTCAACACCCGCTACGCTCGCGCGTCCATGACCCGAGCCGAAAAAACAGAACGCATCCGAAAGCAGCTCGACGAGTTCTATCCGAACCCGCCCATTCCGCTCGACCACACCGACTCCTATTCGCTCTTGATCGCGGTCTTGCTGTCGGCGCAATGTACGGATGTGCGCGTCAATCTGGTGACCCCTGAACTCTTCGCATTGGCGGACTCGCCACAAAAGATGGTGAAGCTAACCGTCGCGAAGATTCGTTCGATCATTCGGCCGTGCGGTCTTTCGCCTCAGAAGTCGAAGGCGATCCATACGCTTTCACACATGTTGCTCGACCTGCACGGGGGTGAGGTGCCGGGCAACTTCGAAGATCTTGAGGCGCTCCCGGGCGTGGGGCATAAGACTGCAAGCGTCGTGATGAGTCAGGCGTTTGGTCATCCTGCGTTTGCCGTGGATACCCACATCCATCGTCTCGCCGCGCGTTGGGGGCTTTCCGATGGCCACTCGGTCGAAAGAACCGAACGAGACTTAAAGCGGCTGTTCCCGAGAGAGACCTGGAGCAAGGCGCATTTGCAGATCATTTTCTTTGGACGGGAATACTGTCCCGCGCGATCTCATGATCTAAGTACTTGCCCCATCTGTGGCTGGGCTGCGACGAAGAAGCGGATCCGCGAAGAAGCGTATCGGCCGGCGAACAAAGCAACGAAAAAAGCCACGAAAAAGAGCACCGCGAAAAAGCGATAGAACCCTACGCGCCGCCGCGCTTCTACTTAGTGTGTGTCTTCGCTTGTGCGTCGGATCAAAATCACACGACCTATTTGGCGCGGGTCAGGCGCGGGGTCAGCGTCGCTCCATTCGATCCGTCGTCCGACGAGTTGAATGAGTCGGCACCCGTTTTCCGTCACGACGAACCCCTTGGCGCGGAGCAGGCTCGGGTCGTCGAGTTCGGCTTCGATCTGCGCTTCCTGCATCCCCTTTGGTACATCCCAGACCGTGGTGCTGAAGGCTTCGTGGGTGTGGGGCGTGGATGTAGGGGCAGCTCCGCTGCGATCGACCGCCATGGCGTCCGGCGGGAACAACAAGTTGGGTTCGACTTGCCCGCGCACGCTCCGCACCAGCGGCGCTTCGGGTTCGATCTCTCGCAGTCTTGCTTCGACCTCTTTCAACTTCGACTCGTCGATCAAGTCGATCTTGTTGAGGACCAGTAAATCCGCCGAAGAAACTTGGTCTTGGAAAGTCCCCTCGAGGTCGCGACCTTCGAGGAGCTGTTCTGCATTTACGACCACCACCGCCATGTCGTCCCCGATCCAAGCAGAAACCGGTTCGCGCCAGAAGTTCAGTTGGGTGTCGAACGGAAGTGCGACGCCCGAAGTCTCGATCACAATTCGGTCTGGGTGGACCTGATCGTGCAAGGTTTGGAGCGTGTTGATCAAGTCGTCGGAAAGTTCGCAGCAAACACAACCGCCTTCGATCTCGATAAACGCTTCACCGCCGCCCCCGAGGAGTGCCCGGTCGACGCCGAGTTCGCCGAGTTCGTTCGAAACCACCGCGATGCGTAATCCGAGCCGCTGGGCTTCTTTAAGGAGATGCGAGACCAGGCTGGTCTTGCCCGAGCCGAGGAATCCCGAAACGACCAGTGCGGGGATACGCGCTTGCTTTGTCGATGTAGCTGTCATGACGGCACAAGGGATAGAGGATCCCCGGCCCGGGTGCTGCGTTTTTTGTATCGCGGTGCAAGAGACGGCTATTGTCGGCGCGCAGGTTCGCAACGGGCCTGTGGCAAAGCGAGCGCAGTGCAGGCTCGCCACTCGACCGCGTAAGACAACCAGGAGAGCCAAGTGGCGGAACGTGATTTCGACCTTTTTGTAATTGGTGCAGGTTCTGGAGGCGTACGCGCCGCCCGTTTTTCGGGGAACTTTGGAGCGCGAGTTGGAGTCGCCGAAGAACGATATCTAGGCGGCACCTGTGTAAACGTTGGCTGCATCCCGAAAAAGCTTCTCGTCTATGCGTCGCACTACGCGGAAGACTTCCGCGACGCCGCAAAAGGTTTTGGCTGGAAGGTCGCGGTCGAGGGCTTTGACTGGTCGGCATTGATCGAAAACAAGAACCGCGAAATTGAGCGCTTGAATGGTGTCTACGATGGCCTTCTTTCTGGGGCGGGCGCCGCTCACATTGAAGGTCACGGGAAGATCATCGATCCCCATACGGTCGAAGTCGCGGGCAAGCAGTACACCGCAGATACGATTTTGCTCGCGACCGGTGGATGGCCAAAGCTTCCCGAGTTGCCCGGCATTGAACACGCAATTTCTTCCAACGAAGTCTTCTTTCTAGAAGAACAACCGCGCCGAGTCTTGATCGTCGGCGGCGGCTACATCGCGGTGGAATTCGCGGGGATCTTCAACGGGCTCGGGAGTGACGTGGTGCAGGTCTACCGAGGGCCGTTGTTTTTGCGCGGCTTTGATGACGATGTGCGCGCGCACCTCGCCGGCGAAATTCGCAAGCAAGGTGTCGATCTGCGCTTCGACACCAATGTGACGGAAATCGCAAAAACCGCGGACGGTCTGCGAGCGACGTTGACCGACGGGTCGACCTTGGACGTCGACCAAGTGCTCTACGCCACCGGTCGCGCTCCACTTACCGACAATCTAGGTCTCGAAAACGTGGGCATCGAAACGAACGCCAAAGGCGCGGTTCCGGTCGACGAATTTTCGCGTACCAAGGTGCCGAGCATTTACGCGATCGGCGACTTGACGGATCGTATCAACTTGACGCCTGTGGCCCTGCACGAGGGCAGTTGTTTCGCGAACACCCTTTACAACGACACCCCGATGAAGCCCGTTTATCGCGACGTTCCCGCGGCGGTGTTCAGTCAGCCCCCAGTGGGTTCGGTGGGCTTGACCGAAGCCCAGGCCCGACAGACCTACGCCGAGATCGATGTCTACGAATCAACATTTCGTGCGCTCAAGCACACGCTGACCGATGGCGAAGAGCGTACGTACATGAAGCTCATCGTGGATCGCAAAACCGATCGCGTCGTGGGGTTACACATGGTTGGGCCGGAAGCTGGCGAAATGGTTCAGGGCTTTGCGGTTGCGATGAAGTGCGGGGCCACCAAGGCGCAATTTGATTCGACGATCGGCATCCATCCGACGTCGGCTGAAGAGTTCGTCACCATGCGACAGCCGCGCAAGTCGTGAACGCTTGCTGGGTCGGTTGTGAAATTTATATCCCCATTACTTCGAGATAGACGCTGCGTATGCTCTCGGTGACTTCGCCGTAGTCTTTCTGCAGAGCGCGGCTCGTCGTTCCTTCGCCGTCATCGTTGTAACCGAGATGACGTGCGAGGGTGTCGAGGTCGCCCGTGTCGACGTCGAGGCTCGAGATCGAGCGATTCTCGACAATGCGTAAGCGGCTGCCGAGTTCTTGCAAAAAACTCCATCCGTCTTTCAATATGCGTGCGCAGTCTGCATTGATGAGTCCGAGCTCCGCGAGTTTGATGCGCTGGCTGTCGATCGGCGCGGGTTCGAGAATTTCTGTGTGCTGGCTTCCGTGTAAAAGCTGCAAGTACTGCACCGCGCATTCGACGTCGAGTACACCTCCGCGCCCCGTCTTGTAGTCGAAATGGCGCGCTGTTTCTTTGGCCAATTCTTCTTCCATCCGCGAACGAACATGATGAATTTCCCCAGCAAGGCCTTCGGGGTTTGGCGCAGTTAGGATTTCTCGTCGCAGGGTTTTGAATTCTTCGGCGAGAGTCGCATCGCCTGCAACCGGACGCGAGCGCAGCAACGCTTGTCGTTCCCAAGTTGCCGCGGTGTCGGCGTGGTAGCGGCGGTAGGACGCCATTGAACACACCAGCACGCCTTGGTTGCCACTCGGGCGAAGTCGCGCATCTACTTCGTAACAAAAGCCCAGCCGGGTGGGTGTCTGCAGCGCCGAAATGAAACGCTGGGCCAGTCTGACAAAGTAATCTTGCGCCATCGCTTCGCCGCCTTTCTCACTGGCGGGGTTGTAGATGAAAATTAAATCGACATCGCTGCCGTAAGTGAGTTCTCGACTCGCAAGCTTTCCCATCCCGACAACAAGAAATGCGCCGGGCGGCGCGGTCGCCGACCCCTTGGTCTTGCGGGCGGCGAGTTCATCACGGCTGATTTCGAGGGCGTTTTCGATGCAAATTTCTGCGATGTTGGTCAGCGCCCCTTCGCTCTCGGCACGGGATGACTTCTTTGCGAGGTCGAGCAAGCCAACGTTCAACACATGCAAGTGGTGGAAGGAACGGAGCGCATCGAGGCGTAATTCAAGGTCAGGTGCCTCGTCGTCGCCTGAGCGTTCTGCGAGGATCCGGTCGTGATCCGCGCGCATCTGGGCGTCGCTGTAGAGAAGCGTGTTGGGGTCGCGAAATAGTGATTCGATCAACTTCGGATAGCGCGCCAGATAGTCCGAGAGAAAGTTTGAAGCCGAGTATAGAGCGGCGAGTCGCGGCACGATCTCGGGACGATCGAGCAGGAGCTCAAAGTAGTTGCGGCGATTTCCGGCCCCTCGAATCGAACGATCGAGGTTGTTGAGTGCGCGGTCCGCGTCCCCGCAATTGTCGAACGCCTGGGCGAAACGGTCGATGAGTTGATGGAGCAGCGTGTTCGTCATCCCAAACTGAAACAACTTGGGCACCGCACGTTCGATAATTTCTTTGATGCGCTCTTGATTGCCCTTGCCGAGTGAATCGGTCGCGAGGCTGCCCAAGAATTTCCGCCTGCGCGCAATGTCGGCTTGAAGTCGCGTGGCGCCGTCTTTGTCGAGGTAGCCCATGGCCCGAGCCAACCGCGCGAGCCCGTCGGCAGACTTTGGAAGCCGGTGAATCTGACGCTCCCCTTCCATCTGCAGCCGGTTTTCGATGCGTCGCAAGAACAAGTAGGTCTCGTGAAGTTCGACCGCGGTCTCAGTGTCGAGTAGGCCGACCGCTTCGAGGTTTCGCAGCGCGCCTTGGGTCGATCGGTCGCGCAGCTGCGGGATCCGCCCGGCGTGGAGAAGCTGGAGCGCTTGAGCAATGAATTCGACGTCGCGAATGCCGCCGGCGTCGATTTTCACGTCGAAGCTGTCGGCGTCGCCCCCGCGCACGCTGCGGATCTTTTCTTTGAGGGAGTGAATGCCGTCTGCCATGCGGTAGTTCATCGTGGGGTTGTAGATCGCGGGGGCTGCCGCGACGATGGCATGCCAGCCCAGGTCGAGGCTCCCGGCCACCGGTCGGGCTTTCATGAATGCGGCCTTTTCCCAGGTGTGCGCCCACGATTCGTAATACGAAATGAATGCGGGCTCGGTGACGACCAGCGCACCTTGTGTGCCGTTGGGTCGCAGGTCGAGGTCGACGCGGTAGAGAAACCCTTCTTGAAGGCTCGCGGCGACAATGTTCCCGAACTCTTGTGCGAGCTTGTCGAAGTAGACCCTGGGTAAGGAACCACGCGTGTCGGCGTCGGTCGGCAGGGCGTCGCAAACATAAACGAGGTCGACGTCGGAAGAATAGTTGAGTTCGCCGGCGCCAAGCTTCCCGAGACCGAGGACGCAGAAGCGCAGGGGTCGGGTTGTTCCTTCGTCATCGACGTAGGCGGGCGGCTCAAGTTGGGTTGCGATGCGTGCTTCGGCGAGCAGAAGGGCGCGTTCGAGAAGGGCGTCGGCGAGCTCGCTCAGCGCGCGAAGAGTTTCGGCGCTGCGATGCAGGGGGACGAGATGGTCCGAACAGTCTCGCACCGTGATGCGTGCGAGTTCGCGGTACTTGAAAACGCGAAGTCTCTCGGCGTCGTCGGACTCGCGCAATTCTCCCATCGCTTGTTCGAGTTGGCTGCAAAGATCTTCCGGGGAATGAGGGACCGTGAGGTCGTCGTCGAGCAGCGCGATGAGATGCTCGGGGTGGCGGGCGAGGATGTTTGCGAAGAAGGGCGCCACGCCGCAAAGCGCATAAAGAACGGTGCTCAGCTTTGCAGGGTCCGCGACTGCGCGAGGAATCAACTGGTTTGGCTGCGCTTCGTCGAGCACCTTGCCCGCGAGTCTGCGCGCGTTGGCGGGAAGTGGGGCGGAATCGAGTTTCGCTTTGAGCTGTGCGAGCCACCCGCTGCCCGGATCAACAGAGGTGTCCTGAGCTTCGAGCTGCGCGGCGTACGTTCGTGAGTCGGTCACACCCTCATCCTCGAGCGCACGCTAGCAGGCCGCGGCAGAACCCACTCCCGTCCCCATGCGCATGGCTCGGTCCGGAGTTCTTACGCAGCCTGCTGGTAGAGCGGACTTACGACAAGTGAGCATTTTACCGGGGCGTCTCGTAGAGTGGCCGTCATGCATCGCGATCCTCTGCGCAAACTTCTCGAAGGGTATCGTGAACACCATCCAGACGAGACCGATTGTGTGGATCGCATTCGCGGCTTGGTCGATGAACATGCAAATTGCTTCGAGCGGGATTGTCTGCCGGGACACATCACCGCGTCGAGTTGGATCGTGTCCCACGACCATTCCCACGTCTTGCTTACCCATCATCGAAAACTTGGTCTGTGGCTTCAACTCGGCGGTCATGCCGACGGCGAGACAAAGGTTTTGGACGTCGCTTTGCGCGAAGCCCGGGAGGAGTCGGGGATGCAGAACTTTCGCGTTGTGAAATCGAATGCCAGCGCGCTTCCTTTCGATGTCGACGTCCACGAGATCCCACCGCACAAAAATGATCCCGCACACGAGCACCACGACATTCGATACTTACTCGTCGCAGAACCGGGCCAGCCTTTGGTCATGAGTTCGGAATCAAAAGATCTCCGCTGGTTTCCCGTCGAAGAGATTCCTTCGATCGCAGCAGACGAGAGCATCGTACGAATGCACCGCAAAGCCCGAGGGCTACTGACGCAAAGCTAGGTGTCTGCATGGCAGGGGGGGTGCGCGCGCCTGCTGCCGCGCAGGCACCTAGGCGGAAGTTCGAGCCCGAGTCGCGTACATGTTGCCGGGTCGCACTCCCGCAGCCTGTGTAAGTTGCTTCCTGGTAGAGCGGAATTTTTTGCCCATGATGGGGAATTGAATTCCCTTGGGGGCCACCAAAACCCTTCTAAATCGATCAGATAGCCGTTCGTGGGCCAATCGGTACACGGTCCAATTGTTGCATTGAATTGGTCCGAAACGTTGCCCAGACAATGTTGTGCTGGGTGGTGGGATGGGAAAATCGGAGGTGCTCATCATGAGTGCCGGCAAGAAACATTCGAAATTTGGAGCCGCCTTTTTTGCGACGATCGCAGTCGCGCTCGGCTTGGGGTTCGCCTTGAGTGCCGCCGCGGATGCGCCCAAAACATTGCCCGCGGCACTCACCACTCTTTCGCCCTACGAAAATTCAAATACGAAAGATGCTGTTACGCGCGAGGCTGGCCAACGGATAGTTGCGGACGCGCAAACGGAGCTCGGCCTTGCACCCCTTCATGCCCGCTATCGCAATATGAAGTTGCTGAGGTTTCGACAAGAGCTTCAAGTCATGAAGGAAGACGTCATCGTGAAGGTGCAGAGCCCGGGCAAACGTCGATCGTTCATAATGTTGGAGATGAAGTTCTAAGCGTGACTCGAACCCGCTTTGCCCCGCCCCCTTACCCGACGAGTGCCGCGCTTAGCTTCGGGTCAATCGCAGTCGCATGGGGTAGGCGAAGGGGCGTGATCGAAACCTTTCCGTCGTGCAAGACTTCGTGATCTGTTGGGACGCGAATCGGTTGGCGTTCCTTGAGCCCCTCGTATTTGAAGACATAGCGCTCGCCGTCTTGCGACGAAAACAAGCCGTCGTATCCAACTCGCGCAACTTCGGTGACAAGTCGCGGCGTGTCGAGGGTTACATCCGCCGGGAAATTTACGTTCAGTAGGTCGATGTCTCCCGACAGTCCGTGCGCGAGCACCGTCGACACGATGTCGGCCGCGACGGTTGCCGCGTTTTGCCAAATGTCCGCGCCTGCATCCGAAAGCGCGTGCTCGACCCAAGTTGCGTGGCCGCCTTGAACCCCGACAGAAAACGCGACCGCGGGCAGACCGGCAACCACGCCTTCCGCCGCGGCGCCAACCGTGCCGCTGCTCATCAAAAATGCGAGACCCTGATTGAGACCGATGTTGATCCCCGAAACGACGAGGTCCGGTTTCTGATCGAACACCCGGTGAACACCGAGGTTGGTGCAGTCGGCGGGGGTCCCGGATGCCGTCATGATCTTGGGGGCACCCGTTTCGGCGACACGCTCGGCAATGGTGATGTCTTCAAACCGACTTATGGACTTTGAAATCCAGCTGCGCTCGCGGTCGGGGACGAGCGCGTTTACGCGAGAAACTTCGGGCAGTGCGCTCAGTGCTTCGATCAGGGGGACCAGTGCGGGGGAAGTGACTCCGTCGTCGTTCGTGACCAGAAGTGTTGTCATGGGCGCGAGCGTAGCGCCCGAAGATTGTCCAAGCGCGCGCAGCTTGAATCAAGCCTAGGAGTCTGCGCGGTGGAAGGTGTGCGTGACCAGATGTGGAGACAATGTCGATGGCAAGGCGCGAAAGCACCGCTCTAGCTGGCTACAGCTAGCTTTCGCAACGCAGCCAGCGGCATTGGATCCGAGTTTGGGCGCGTGCGCCTTCTGCCGGGCCGACTCCTAGCTATGCTAACCCCATGAAAGATCTCGTCGCCGATTTGCTTGCATTTATTGACCGATCCCCGTCGCCCTACCACGCGGTGAGCGAAACGGAGCGAAGACTTCGCGCCGCCGACTACACCCGCATCAACGAAGTGGACGTTTGGGAACTCGCGCCGGGAAGCAAGGCGTACATCGTGCGCGGCGAAGGCAGCGTCATTGCATTTCACGTCGGCGAGGCGATGCCGGCCAAGGGTGGCTACCGGATCATTGGTGCACACACCGACTCGCCGAACCTGCGGGTCAAGCCGGTGTCCGACGTGACGGCTCACGGTTACAACCAGCTTGCCGTTGAAGCTTATGGCGGCGTGCTTCTCCCGACCTGGTTGGACCGCGATCTTTCACTCGCCGGGCGCATTACGATTCCCGGTCCGGACGGCCCTCGCGTTGTTCTTCTCGATTTCGCGCGTCCGCTGCTGCGCGTCCCCAATTTGGCGATTCACTTGCAGCCCGAAGTTCGAAGCGAAGGCATGAAGCTCAACGAGCAACGTCACCTCGTGCCCGTCTCCGGCCTCGAAGGGGGGCCGAAATTGCGCGAACTCGTGGCGACCGAACTTCGCGCGCAGGAAATTGCCGATGTGGGCGCAGACGAGATTTTCGCGCTCGAACTCATGGCCTACGACACCCAACCCGCGAGTGTGAGTGGTGCGCGCGGCGAATTCATTCACGCGGCACGTCTGGACAACCTCGCGTCGTGTCATGCTGCGGTCGAGGCATTGATTTTGAGCGACGACGACAACCTCCCGCAATTTACTCGGGTCGTGGCTTTGTACGATCATGAAGAAGTGGGGAGCCGCAGCGCGACGGGGGCCGCAGGTTCGATTTTGGCGGACACCCTAGAACGCGTTTCCGCGAGCGTGAAGGGCGGTGAACCCCAAGGACACCAGCGCGCGCTCGCGAACTCGATCTTGGTTTCTGCCGACATGGCCCACGCGGTTCACCCGAACTATCCCGAGAAGCACGAGCCCGGTCACCGCCCGGTGATTGGGAAAGGGCCGGTGATCAAGGTGAACAGCAATCAGGCCTACGCGACGGATGCCGTGACGTTGGGCATGTTGGTTTCTCTTTGTCAGGAAATGGGGATTGAGCCGCAGTACTTCGTGAGTCGCAGCGACATCAGATGCGGTTCAACCATCGGTCCCATTACGGCTGCGCGCCTTGGAGTGCGGGCGATCGACGTCGGCAATCCCATGCTCTCGATGCATTCATGCAGAGAGATGGCGGGCGCCAGCGACGTCCAGCCGATGGTCGACCTGCTCGGCGCGTTTTTTAGCTAACGCGCGGGTTCGAAGTACCGAGCCCAGGCCGGATCCCAGGCGCCGACTCGAGTCGGCGCCCGGTTCGGGTTTGGTTCTCTTATCCCGCCAGAATCGCGCGCCCAATCACCTTGAGTTCGAGGACCGGCTTCACGCCCTCGAAGATCGGGAGCACGGTCGCGTCGACCGTGTAGCGG
>JASDVE010000333.1:0-2617 GCA_041891195.1 Myxococcota bacterium
TTGCCGACATGGGGGCCGACGTCATCAAGGTCGAGCATCCCCAAGGTGAAGTCGCGCGTCGCCTGCCCCCACACCTACCCGGCACCGAACCCCCACAATCGTTCATGCACGCGTCGGTCAACCGAAACAAGCGCAACATGAGCCTCGACTTGTGCGCTCCCCAAGGACGCGAACTCTTCCTCAAACTCGCCGAACAAGTCGACGTCGTGATCGAAAACTTCAGACCCGGCACCATGGCGCGTTGGGGCGTTGGGTACGAAGACGTCAAAGCGCGACGGCCGAGCACGGTCTACGTGTCTATCAGTGGTTACGGCCAGTTCGGGCCGAGTTCGGGACGCGTTGGGTACGATCCCCTGGCCCAAGCGGAGAGCGGCTTCCTTTCGCTCAATGGGTCACCGGACGGCGAGCCTGTTAAATCGCCAACCTTTCTTGCCGATGATCTCGGCGGCCTGCACGGAGCCCTCTCTGCCCTGGCCGCATTGCGCCACCGCGACGCAACCGGTGAAGGGCAACACATCGACGTCGCTCTGCTAGACAGCCTGGTTTTTCAGTCGAACGGCTACCTCACGTTGGCGGCAATGGGGGCCGACATGCCGCGACTTGGCAACCAGTTTCGGGTCGCAGCCCCCGCGAACACGTACCCATGTCTCGACGGCTCCGTCATGGCCGGAGTCCTGCTCGACACCCACTGGAAAACCCTGGCTCGCGTGCTTGGGCACCCCGAACTCGCCGACGACCCGCGATATGCCACCGCGCCCGAACGCATTGCACACCGAGAAGAAGTCGACGGACTCGTCGGAGCATGGATGGCGAAGCAAGCCGTTGCCACAGTACTCGCCACGTTTGCAGAAGCCGGGATCCCCGCAGCGGAAGTCCGCACCTACGCCGCTGCCGCCCAAGACCCGCACATCCAAGAACGCGACATGCTTCAGCGCGTGCCGGACGACGATGGACCCCTTCGCGATGTTCCAATCACCGGGCCCGCCGCCAAATTTTCTCGAACGCCGACGCGAGTTCGTTCGAATGCTGCGGCGCTTGGAGAGCACACCGCCCAGATCCTGGATGAACTCGGTGTCTCAGAAGAAGAACGAGAAGACTTACGAAATGCGAGTGTGATTTAGCAGCGAGTTGTTTCTTCTAACGCAGTGCCCGTGATCCGAGTTGCCCGAGGGCTACGCCGGGCAGCCCGTCTTCCAGTCCACTGAAAACTCGCCCCCTGCGATGCGGTCCTCGCCCGTGCCGCACAACGCTTCGACCCGCGACGTCCCCCGGTAGTGCTTGCTGCCCTGCGCAAACTTGGGCGAAGCGCCACGCCCGAGCGCGCCGCGCCCTATTCGTCAGTCGCCATGCGAACCAAGGTCCGGAGCACAACGCTTCGCTGTGCCCCACCGAACAACAGGGTCATGTCTTCGTAGAGACTCGGGTCACTTACGAGTAGCCCCAACGTGCCCTCACCTTCTTCGATCTTCTCGAGAACCGAGTTGAGTCGCGAAACTGCGGCAACCGCTTCATCACTCAGGCGTCCCGATTCTGCATCATAGATCAACGCGTGCAGCAGCCCGTCACCGTTTTTCACTTCTAAAAGAATGTCCGACAAGGAATCGAGGGACTCTTGAATGTCCGCTACGCCAGTCGTGTCTTCGGCATAAATCAGCGAATTCAACATCCCGTTGCCGCTCTCGACTTCGTTCAGGATACTTTCGATGCTCGCGAGCGAGCGTTCGATGCTCCCGACACCGTCGCCATCGCCGCCATCGTAGACGAGACCGTGAAGCATCCCGTTGCCGTTTTCGACTTCAAGGATGATGTTGCTCACAGCGCTCACAGCGCTCGCCGCCTTGGTGACAACGCCTTCCTCGCGTACGTCACTCACAACGAGGTTCAAGTTGCGCGCAAGTTCAGAAACATTCGCGAGTGCATCGGTACCCTGGGCCAGTGCCGCGTAGATATTGGTAGGACTCACAGCGTTGATCTTTTCGCCGTCAATCAAGACCGATCCGTCGGGGGAGCCTGGCCGGATTTCGATGTAGCTGTCGCCCAGCACACCAATCGTGCCAATCGTTGCAACGGAGTCGCTACGCACGCGCGTTTGGATGCCGCGGTTGATCCGCATGGCGACGTGGATGGGTCGTTCGGAACCAAACTCGGTGAATTCGACTTCATCAATTCGGCCAATTTCTTTGCCCGCCATCCAAACCGGCGCGCCCGGCAAGAGCCCCTGCACATCATCGAAGTTTGCGTGAATTTTGTAATAGCTCACGAACAAGCCCGACTCGCTCGAAAGCGTCAAGACGGCGACCGCCAACGCCACCAGCGTTGCGATGCAAAACGTCCCCACCATCAGGCTGAGGCGACGACTATCCTTCATGAATCTCTCCCTCTCCCGCCAATCCCATCGACTGTGCGACCGGATGTTCGGTACCCAAAAGCGCTTGAAGTTCCGGCGACGTCGATGTGCGGAACTCTTCGAGCGATCCGTCGAGTTGAATCTTGCCGCGGTCAAGTAAGACAACTCGCTCCGACACCGCAAGACACAGCCCAATATCATGCGTGACGACCACGGACGCCACGCCAAGGTCGCGCTGCAACTGCTTGATCAGTTCACCAATGCGGCGAC